>CALUXJ010000096.1 GCA_944324725.1 uncultured Acholeplasmatales bacterium | reverse complement strand
AAATTTTAAAAAAAATAAAAGCGACTATTTTTTCAGCCTAAATGACTGTCTAAATAATCGCTTTGTCAACAATCTGACACTTCATAGTTAGGAAGCTAATTATGAAGTGTTTTTATCTACAGGGGGGACTGTAGATTCATAGAAAAAGGAAAAAAATTATATTCTATCCGCTTCTACGTAGGCAAGGATAAAAGGACCTACGGCCTTGCCGTCATCACTAACCACCTTCCGAGTTACATACATTTCATAAGTTCCGACACTAGCATCGGTTTTAGAAGCTGAGAGGCCAGCACCGATACAAATACCACCAAGGGTGAAGGTGTTATTCATTGGTTTAAGGTATTTTTGACACATTCCAGCAAAAATATCTAAACCAACCTTTTGATAACTTTTATCTAAAGCATTTAAGCGAACAGACTTTAAAATTGTGTAGCAAACCATAGCGGTTCCACTAGTTTCTAAATAATTTTTAGGAGCATTAGGCTTATCTACAACTTGATAGAACATATTACTATCTTTATCAAGGTAAAGAAGTAAGCCATCAATAGTTTTTTTGATTAACTTTTTAATTTTTTCTCTTAAAAAGTCATTATCTATTATTTCATAACAATCAATTAAAGCCATAACATACCAACCACAAGCTCTTAACCAAACAATTGGTGAATGGCCATTGGCTGGATTAGCCCAAATCATTCTTTCATTTGGATCATGATATTGGCCGTCATAGCCATGAACATTTAACTTTTTATCATCTTCCCAAGTTACGGCAAAAGCATGTTCAAGTTGATATACAATATCATAATAACTACGACAATCTTCAAAACGTTTAGTATATTCGGCAAAGAAAGGTTGAATCATATAAAGACCATCAAGCCAAATTTGATTGTAATATTTGATTTTATGCCAAAAATTACCCTCAACGCGCGGTAATTTGCGAACTTGTTCGTCCATGAAATAGTTGATTGCCTTTAAGTAACGTTCCTCTTTAGTTTTATCATAAAGAAGATAGAGCACTTTAGCCATATTACAAGGATCAGAATCAATACCATATTCCGTATAGTTATTATAATTGTCATAATAATAAATTTTGACTTTACCATCTTCAGGGACAAGGGGAGAAATAAAATTTTCTATGTACTTAAAAAGTTTTTCATCGTGTGTATACTCGTAAAGTCCCATTAAGCCTACCATCATACAACCGTCAATATAAGTCCAACCTGGTTTTTTTAACCCAATGAGAACCTCTTTGTTCCATAAAGGCTTTTCAATGGTTGAATTTTTTAAAAGATAAGTAATGTAATCGTTAATATTTTGTTTTAATTGTTTGTCCATAAGTGACCTCCTGCCAATATGATAGCGCTACTATTTTAAAAAAGCAAGCAAAAATTTATAATTTTGTATTAAGTTTATATATATGAACTAATCAACATGAAAATACATAAATATAAACAAAAAAGGGTTTTAGCCCTTTTTTATTATTTTAGCCAGATTAGTAGCAATTGCTAAGTGACCCTTGAGACTAGGATGTAGCATGTCGGCTGAAACATCACTAAATTCTTTCATTAATCTAGTCATGGGAATAAGCTTTAGATTATATTTCCTAGCTAATTTAGCTAATATTTTTGTGAAATTAATGTTTTTCTCATAATAGGGAGCAGTAGGACCAAATACGGCAAATTCTTTAACAAAGAAAGCTAAAGAAGAAATAATATAAACTTTTTTCTTAGTTTCAGCTATCTTTTTTAATAAATAATCAATTCTTTTTTCAAACTCTTGTTCATCCATATAGCCCCGCATATTACAACCAAGTTCGAGAATATAGGCATCAACATTAAGACTAGCTAGATAATCAGCGGTACTAAATTCAGCTAAGCAATTACCAGATAGTCCTTTATTAAGAATTTGGGCGTTTAAGAAGTTGCTTAGTAATGCAGCATAGCAGTATGGATAAGCAAAACTACCAACACCTTGGGTAAAAGAAGATCCGTAAACACAATACTTAGGACGTTTGTCCTGGTAGGCTTTAGCAGTTTTATCTAGAACCTCAATAGAACGGACTTTGTAACCAGACTCTAAAATTATGCGAAATAGATTATTTGGTAGTAAACCTTCTATATCTGGTTTAAGATTTATATATCTTTCATGTAAGGCTTGATTAATGTGATTTAAACCAGCCTCAAGTTTAATCCGACCAACACTAAAAGAACCAATGTATAAACTTGCGTAGCCCTCAGTAGTCGTATCAATCGTTACGTCAAAAGCAGTAGCCTTGCTATAATATTGGATTTCTACCCCAGCCAAGTCATAAGCCTTTTCTTTGCCACCTTCGTGTCCATTATACCCAAGATTATTAATAATGGCTAAAGGGTAGCGTGTTAGATAATCGCCTTGATTCTCATAGGCGTTTATTAAAGTATAATTCATTTTATCACCTAGTATAATTAAATTGTACTTTTAATTATACTAATTCCTTTCCATAAGTGTTTTTATAGTTATGAGTACAACA
>CALUXJ010000095.1 GCA_944324725.1 uncultured Acholeplasmatales bacterium | reverse complement strand
TGACACATTAGGTCATTTACATTTCCATTTAGTACCAAAGTATAAAGATGGTTTTGAATGGGGCGGTACCTTTGCTATGAATACAGGTAAAGAGCACTACGCTAGTGATGAAGAGATTGCTGCTGTTGCTAAAGCAATTAAAGAAAACTTTAGTTATGAAGAATAATAATTAAAAATTAGCTGTTTGGCCATGGAGGCTAAATGGCTTTTTTTATTAAAAAAAGCCAAAGATGCTATAAATAACTCTTTAGCTTTAATTAAATTTATTTAGTTGTTACTAAATTAAGTAAAATTTTAGAACCATATTCGATAGTTTCAAAAGGTACAAAGAAGTGTGAATTATGTAAATCATAATAAGGAACATCACTTGCCTTAGCACCAATCCAAGTTAAACAAGTAGGAGCTATTTCTCTGTAATAAGCAAAATCTTCACCAATTAGTTCAGGATTAGTTAGTTTTAAACAGTTACTAGCTCCAAGTACGTTGCTAGCAGCTTTAAACATTTGTTGGGCTAATTTTTCATCATTATAAACAGGTGGATAGGCATAATGGAACATAAAATTGTAGTTAATACCATATTTTTGGCAAACAGAGGCAATAATTTTATCCATTTGTGAATGTAGATATTGTCTAGTCTGGTTAGAAAAACTTCTAGCTGTCCCTTTTAAGTAGGCTTTATCTTTAATAATATTCATAGAAACACCGGCATTAAAATAAGTAGTGGAAATAACTATTTGCTCTTTTTTCTTATATTCTTGATAAAATTTTTCTAATTCTAAAGCTATTTCACTACCAGCTAAAATTGGATTTTTGCCATTCTCCGGTTTGGAAGCATGACAACCTACACCAGTTAATTCTAGCTCCCATAAATCTGGTGCTGCACAAGCCTCACCAACTTTTATTCCCATTTGTCCTAAGGGGATAGAAGGAGAAACGTGATAAGCAAAAAAAGCATCAATTTCTTGTAGATTAGTATCTTCTTTTAAGTAGAAAGCACCACCAGGTAATGGCCCTTCCTCAGCAGGTTGAAAGAATAAAACAAGATTATAGGCTAATGAATTTTTGTTTTCCATAAATAATTTAGCAGCGTATAACAAAATTGACATATGGGCATCATGACCACAAGCATGCATTAAACCATTAGTGCTTTTAAAGTCAACATTTGTTTCCTCCGTAATTTTTAAAGCATCCATATCAGATCTTAGACCAATGGTTTTTTTCTTACCTAAATCTAATTTGGCTATCACTGCGCGCTTTTCCATTGCGTACATCGGTTCATATCCTAATTCAATTAAGATATTATAAATATATTTAGCCGTATTATAGGTTTCATAACCCAATTCAGGATTTTGATGAAGGTGAGTTCTTACTTTATAAATAAAATCATCCATGTTATTCCTCTTTTCTCTAATAAATTATACAAAAAAATAAATTTTATACAAGTTTTTTATCTATGCATTAAAGAAAAAACAAAATTCAAGAAAAAGTTCTTGCAAAAAAAATGGAAATAAGTATAATATAGACATACGAAGAAAAGAAGAGTAATATAGCTAGTAGCTTGTAGAGAGTCTAGGTTTGGTGAAACTAGATAGTGAAGAGTATATGAACATGGTCTTGGAGTAATGTAGTCAATATGTAGATTATGTCAGGATTCGCCTGTTATAGCGATAGAGTATGTTAGTACTTGAAAATAGGTCAATTGTAAGATTGATGAATTAAGGTTGGTATCACGAATTATAAGTTTCGTCCTTTTATTGAGGGATGAAACTTTTTTTGATTTTATAGGAGGAGAAAATGATTGAGTTTAATGATGTCATAAAAAAATATAGTGACCTAACAGCCCTAAAAAATATTAATTTAACCATCAATGATGGTGAAATATTTGGTATCGTTGGTCCAAGTGGTGCTGGTAAATCAACATTGCTTAGAACGATTAATCGTTTGGAAGAAGTTGACGGTGGCACAATTAAGGTTAATGGAACAATTGTTAACAATTTAAATAGTCATGAACTGCGAATGTTTAGGAAAAAAGTGGCAATGATATTTCAACATTTTGCCCTTTTACAAACAAAAAGGGTTTATTACAACATTGCTCTACCACTTAAATGCGCTAGAATTTCATATGATGATCCACAGTTAGATAAATTAAAAGGTTTAAAACGAACATTATATAAAATTTTTATTAAGCCAATTAATTATCTTAAATATAAACGTAGTTTTATTGATAATAGAGTTCATGAATTAGCTAGAATTGTTGGTATTGAGGCTAAATTAAAAAACAAACCTGCTCAATTGTCTGGTGGTGAAGCTCAAAGAGTAGCAATTGCTCGGGCTTTAGCTTTAGACCCTGAAATTTTGCTATGTGATGAAGCAACTAGTGCTCTAGATCCAATTACGACTCAGCAAATATTAAGCTTACTGAAAAAAATAAATAAAACATTAGGGATAACGATTGTGCTAGTAACTCACCAAATGGAAGTTGTTAAAGAAATTTGTGAAAGAATTGCCATTATCAAAAGTGGTCAACTTTTAGAAGTAGGTAAAACAGAAGAGTTATTCTTATCATCATCATCTGCTTTAAAAACTTTAGTTGAT
>CALUXJ010000094.1 GCA_944324725.1 uncultured Acholeplasmatales bacterium | reverse complement strand
ATTTGTATTTTAAGGGCAAAAGAAAAAAGAGTGGAAATTAATCCGATAAAATTCGAATTATTTCACACTCCCTTTTTCTTTTTTCTAGTTTTAATATATAAGATGTGTTATAATTAAAATTAGTTTAATCAATTCAGTATAAAGGTGGGATAAAATGCGTTCACGAGTAGAAAAATCAGCTATGGCAGTTGTATTATTAGATAAAAAAATATTGACAATAGTAGAGGATATTTACGGCTATGACGTTTTATCTTTACCTAAGGGTCATCAAGAGAAGAATGAAGAATTATTAGATACGGCAATTAGAGAGTGTTTTGAAGAAACTAATTATCAACTAGATGGTAGTTTATTTGTTAAAAAGTTAAGAAAATATCATTATGAGTTTACGACACCTAATAAATTTCACGTCAAAAAGATTATTTATCCTTATTTGTTTAAGGTGAATGATCCAGGTGATTTACAAATTAAGGAGGAAAGAATTAAAGAAGTTAAATGGATGGACTTAGAACAATTTTCCCTTAATTGTAAGTATGATAACGTTAAAAAGATTGCTAATTATTTGTTGAAACAAGCATAATATAATTACTGTTTTTTTAGTCTCTGGAGATTATAATGGAGTTTAATGATATAGTTATTAATATTAAGAAGAAAAGAAAAATTCTTTTTGATTGGAATAGCAAATGCCTTTTAGATCTAATAAATATTTTCGAATCCAAAAGCCAACAGGAAATAATTAGCTTTATATTTCCTTTGCTAAAAGAAGAGATAGTAAGTTTGAATGAGTTTAAACCTAATTTTTTATATCAACAGGCGTATAATGAGGCCTTAGCTTATTTGAATGGTGAAATAAAATTACCTATTGTGAAGCAGGATATATTAGCAATTCATGCCTTAGCTAAGGAAGAAAAAAGCCCAATTTTAGTTGCTAAATATCACGCACTTGCGCAAGGACTATCGACTATTCATGTTAAGGAACACGCCATGGGTTTTATATTTTATGATTTGACAGCTTTTGTTTTAACTAATGGTTTAGACACCTCCAAATTAGAGGAAATAATTAAAAAATTAGGAAATAAATTAAAGGGAAATAAGGCTTTATAAAGCCATAATTAAAGGGGGAGGTAAATTATGAAAATACTGCATTTGGCAGATTTGCATCTAGGATCAAAATTAGATAGTTCACTAGTGTCAGGTTTAAATAAATATTTAAAACTAGAACTACGCAATACCTTTAATTTAGCCGTTTCTTATGCTAAAGAAAATGCAATTAAGGTCATAATGTTGGCTGGTGATATTTTTGATAGTGACTATCCCAATGAACGCGATAAAACCTTTTTTTATGATGTAATCAAAGCTAATCCAGATATCGATTTTCTATATTTAAGAGGAAATCATGATCAAGATAGGGATCAAAGCTTATATGCTAATATTACTAATTTAAAAACCTTTAATAGTAGTTGGACTTATTATAATTATGATAACATTTGTATTGCTGGTATTGAGATGGAAGCTGGTAATCTTCATTCTTATTACCAAACTTTAGATTTAGATGCTAGTAAAATTAATATTGTTATGCTTCATGGTGAAATTTCTGATAGTTTTGGTAATTATAAAATTAATTTAAAAAAATTAGCCAATAAGCATATTAATTATTTAGCTCTTGGACATATGCACAAGTGCTTAATTGCTAATGGTCCAGATTTTATTTATGCTTATCCTGGGTGCTTAATGGGCCGTTCCTTCGATGAAACTGGCCCGAAGGGGCTTTTAGAGCTAGCAATAGATAATAATATTATTACACCTAAATTTATCCCATTGGCAAAGCATGAACTAATTGATTTAGTCTTTGATATTTCACAATATAATAGTGATTATGAAGTATCTTTAGGTGTGCAAAAAAGTATTAATTTTAATAAGAATAATTTATACCGCTTAACTTTAATTGGCAGTCAAAATTATCCTATTTTAAGCTTAGCTTCTATTAAGATTTATTTAAATGATGTAGCTTTCTTTTTAATTATTGTCAATAAAAGCCATATAAAATTAGATTTTTCCAACTATTTAGAAGATAAAACTATTAAAGGTGAATTAGTTAGGATAGTTACTAATAATCATAATTTAACAGACAGTGAAAAAGATCAAATCCTAAACTACGCTTTTAAAGCCTTGAGAGGGGAGAGTCTATAATGAGATTAATTAGTTGTCATATTAATAATTTTGGTAATTTAAAGAATAAAGACTTTGATTTTAGTACTAATTTAAACACCTTTCTCTTATCTAATGGTAAAGGTAAATCCACTCTTGCTTACTTCATTATGGCGATGTTTTATGGTTTAGATAAAGCCAGCCGAACTAAATTTACCGATAGATTACGTTTCTATCCCTTTGATGGTCAAGGATGTGGTGGTAGCTTAACCTTTTTATATCAAGATAAAAGATATCGAATAGAACGCAGCTTTAGCCTTCAAAGTGATACTCATGATGAAATAAAAGTATTTATTAATAACCGAGTAACCTCAATTGAGGATAAAGATATTGGGTATCATTTGTTTGGCATAGATAAAGAGGCGTTTAGCCGTACTATTTTTGTTACTAATAAGGACATAGAATTAAAATCTAATGATACAATTAACACTAAATTAAATAATTTAGCAGTTGGGCTAAATGATGATGCTAACTTAGCAAATGCTTTAAAAATTCT
>CALUXJ010000093.1 GCA_944324725.1 uncultured Acholeplasmatales bacterium | reverse complement strand
GAAATTCCTTATGCAGAATACACTAGACAAGAATTTGACAAATAC
Source organism: uncultured Acholeplasmatales bacterium (assembly GCA_944324725.1). Classification (GTDB taxonomy): domain Bacteria; phylum Bacillota_I; class Bacilli_A; order Acholeplasmatales; family Anaeroplasmataceae; genus CALUXS01. The sequence continues at coordinate 2,758 of CALUXJ010000093.1, read as the reverse complement.
TTGAATTCAATAGTTTATAAACCATAAAAAAAAGCCGGTCACTTACTTAATCGAGTAGGTAATCGGCTTTTGTAGCATAACAACTGTAAAACTCAGGTAATACACTTTTTACAATTATTTATGGTTGTTAGTAAGATTCTAGCAACCATTTTTTTGCGGATATTACTAATTTTAAAATATTAGTTAAAAGCCCTTTTAAAGTTTTAGAATTGTGCTATAATGAGACTAAGAAAAGATGTAATACGAATGAAATAATTAGAACCGATTAAAGTTGGTCACGTAACATTGAAAAATAGAGTTATGTTTCCACCTTTAACAACAGGTTATGAAGAAAAGGATGGATCAATTGGGAAACAAAGCTTGAATTTTTATAAACGCTTGGCCGAGGGTGGCGTTGTCTATATTGTAATAGGCGATGTTGTTCCGATTCCAACCATTTCTCTAACTCCTAAGTTATATGATGATAGTCAAATTATAGTGAGCCCCATAAGTCTTTCTAGTATTTTCTACTAATCCAACTTATGGGGTTCACTATATGCCTACCCTTTTACTTTTTGTTAGCTAGTTTTATTGAAATAAAAGGCTATTTTTGTTATAATCATAATGTTTAGAAAGTAGTGATTATTTTGGATATTGCAAAAAACGAACTTATATTACGTCAGCGAAAAATTCGCAACTTTTGCATTATTGCGCATATTGATCACGGTAAATCAACCTTAGCTGATCGAATTCTAGAAATTTGTGATAGTGTAGAAGAAAGAGAAATGCAAGATCAAATTCTTGATTCTATGGACCTAGAAAGAGAAAGAGGGATAACGATTAAACTAAATGCCGTAGCCCTAAAGTATAAGGCTTTAGATGGTTTGACCTATGAATTTAATTTAATTGATACTCCCGGACATGTTGACTTTACCTATGAAGTATCTCGTAGTTTAGCAGCTTGCGAAGGGGCTATTTTAGTTGTTGACGCCACGCAAGGAGTGGAAGCTCAAACTATAGCTAACGTTTATTTAGCTTTAGATAATAATTTGGAAATTTTGCCACTTATCAATAAAATTGACTTGCCTTCGGCCGATATTAATATTGCTAAACATGAAATAGAAAATGTTATTGGATTACCATGTGATAATGTTGTTGCTTGTTCGGCTAAAACGGGAGTAGGCGTAAGAGATATTTTAGAAGAAGTTGTCAAATACATTGCGCCACCGCAAGGTGATATTTTTGGTCCAACGCGAGCCTTGATATTTGATAGTGCCTTTGACCCATATCGAGGTGTAGTTGTTTTAATTTGCGTTAAAGAAGGCATGATTAAAACGGGAGATACTATTAAATTTATGGCTACGGGTGCAAGCTATCAAGTTGTAGAAATTGGCGTTAGAACACCTAAGGAAGTTAAAAGAGATTTCTTAATGGCAGGTGAAGTTGGTTATTTAACAGCTAGTATTAAAGATATTAATCATGTTCATGTTGGTGATACCATTACTACCTTGTCTAGCCCAGCAGCTCTTCCTTTACCAGGCTATAAAAGAATGAATCCTATGGTTTATTGTGGACTATATCCAATTGACTCTAAGCAATATGAAGATTTAAAGGAGGCTTTAGAAAAGTTAAAGCTTTCTGACTCTTCTTTAGTATATGAACCAGAAACTTCACAAGCTTTAGGTTTTGGCTTTAGAACAGGATTTTTAGGACTTTTACATATGGATATCGTTCAAGAACGAATAGCTAGAGAGTTTAAAATTGAACTTATTGCGACTGCACCTAGTGTTTCTTATCATGTTTACTTAACTAACGGGGAGATGCTTGTTATAGATAACCCAGCTGATTTGCCAGATACGGGGTTGATTTCCCGAATTGAGGAACCCTTTGTTAAGGCTACTATTATGACGCCTAGTGAATATGTTGGGTCAATAATGGAATTATGTCAGAAAAAACGGGGTACATTTATTGATATGCAATATATTGAAGAAACAAGAGTTTTAATTCATTATTCGATGCCTCTATTAGAAATTGTTTATGACTTTTTTGATAAGCTTAAGAGTTATACTAAAGGTTATGCAAGTTTAGATTATGAGATAGCTGATTATGAACCATCAAAATTAGTTAGAATGGATATTATGCTAAATGGCGATGTAATAGATGCCCTTTCTACCATTGTTCATAAAGATTTTGCTTATCAACGGGGTAAGGTTTTAGTTGAAAAATTGAAAGATATTATTCCGCGTCAGTTGTTTGAAGTACCTGTTCAAGCGGTTATCAATCATAAAGTAATTGCCAGATCAGATATTAAAGCTATGCGTAAAGATGTTTTAGCTAAATGTTATGGCGGTGATGTTTCGCGAAAGAAGAAATTATTAGAAAAACAAAAAGAAGGCAAGAAGAAAATGAAAGCTATTGGTTCAGTAGATGTACCACAAGAAGCTTTCCTTGCAATATTAAAGACAGATGAATAAAAAGGAGATATTATTATGTTATTAAAAGATTGTCAATATTGTTTAAATAGAGATGCTATAGAAAATTTTGGTCGCGTAGCATTTGAAACAGAGTATTCTATCATTATTGTTTTTAAGGACCAATCTCATAAAGGTAGAATGTGTGTTGCTTATAAAAAGGATCACGTTGCTGAACTTATTGATTTAAGTGAAAAAGACCGCGAAGGCTTTTTAAAGGATGTTTATGCTTGTGCAAGAGCAATCCGTAAAGCTTATCATCCAGATCGGATTAATTATGGCGCTTATGGTGACACATTAGGTCATTT
>CALUXJ010000092.1 GCA_944324725.1 uncultured Acholeplasmatales bacterium | reverse complement strand
TCCCCTAGGGGAATGATAATACATACATAAACAATTACAGTTTTTTTATTACTGTCCTTGACTTAGGGTACATTTTATTTTGACTAAATAGGCGTTTTTTTATATTTAATCTAATTCTCATAGTGTTATGAAAAAATCAACATATATGGTTCACTATGTTTTGAAAAGAAAAGTCTGAGCTAACATAAAAACTCAGACTTAATTACTTGATTATCTTTGATAAAATAAAGAGTGTTGTCCTCTATATAGGCATATTCGTTATCTTTAAAAGCTCCTGGATTAATATAGATGGTATTTTCTACTTTAAAATACGCCTGTATATGTGTATGACCAAAACAAACAATATCGTAGCGATTCATTGTATTCTTTACTAAAATATCACAACCATCCTTGGTTTGATAAAGATGTGAATGGGTGATAAAAAACTTCTTTTTGGCAATATCTTCAATTCTAACTAACGGATAATTTCCTAAGTCACAATTACCCTTAACAAAAATCAGATTAGGATAAAGGGAAAAATAATCTAAATCATTAGAACTAATATCACCACAATGAATTATATAGTCATAGTTATCTAAATCCAGTTTAGTGATACTTCTACTATGACTGTCTGAGCAAATTAAGATTTTCATAATTATGACTATGCTTATTAAATAAAATATAGCCCGTAACAAGCGGAATACAAGCAAATGTCCATGAGAATACATCAGCCACACAGGTCATTACATAAGAAAGATCACTAGCTAAACGGGTAATTGGACCACCATTGACTAATTGAGGCAAAAATAAACAAATTACTGTTCTAGCAATTAATTCTCCAACTCCAGCCAATAAAGGGAATAATGGTTTTTCAACACCTTGCAAGCTATTTCTCAAAATAAAGAGTAAACCTAAAATAGGGTAAAACGGCAAAATAGTTCTTAAATATAAATTGCCATACTTTATGGTTAAATCATTTATCTTATCTGCCGATAAGAAAATATATAAATAGGTACCATTTATTGTTAACAATAAACCCAAACCAGCGAAAGTCACATATAAGACAAGCATGATTAAAACAGATTGCTTAATACCACTGCGCAATCGCTTATAATCATTGGCTCCTAAGTTTTGTCCACAATAGGAGAGCATAGCAGTACCAAGAGCATTAAATGGTGTCATTAAGAAGTTATTTAGCTTACATGCAGCACCATAACCTAGCTGTGATTCGTTTGCTAATGTACCATCTGGTAAAATATCAAACTTAATTGTAGTTGCTTGCATAACGATGAGACCAATAGCTAAAATAGAAAATTGAAATGCCAATGGTAAGCCTAAAACTAGATGCTTTTTTATAAAGCCTTTAGGTATTCTAAAATCTTCCCTATGGAAGCGATATTCTTTTAGCTTAACAAAAATATAGATAAAGCAACCAATTGCTGAAATAGCTTGAGCTAAAACGGTAGCTACCGCTGCCCCAACTACTCCCCAATTAAAAGGTCCAATAAATAAAATATCTAAAACAATATTTAAAATAGTTGAAAAAATCAAAAATAAAAGTGGCGTAATACTATTGCCTAAACTACGTAAAAATGAGCACGCTAAATTATAAAATACTTGGGCGATGGTGCCAAGAAAAATAATAAAGGTGTAAATATAGGCCGAATTATATATCTCTTCATTTTTTTCTTTGGTAACACCGATAAAATTTAAAAGTAATTCAATACTTAAAATGGCAGCCACAGTTAAAATAACACTAATTACAAAAGATAAGATAATTTGTACTAATAAACTTTGCCTTGCTCCATTAATATCGTTTTGCCCTATTTTGCTGGCTGAAACAACGCTAAAACCTGCTGTACAACCAAAGGCGAACTGTAAAACAATAAAAGTAATATTAGTCGTATTATTAACCCCAGCAACCTGGTTAGCATTTAAAAATTGACCACAAATTGCCGCATCAGAAATCGTATAAATTTGTTGAAATAAATAAGACAACAAAATAGGAATCGAAAAGAAGACTATGACTTGCCAAATTTTTCCTTTAGTCAAGTCCATGGAACCAAACATTTTCTTAAACATATATTTCCTTCTTCAAATAAAAATAGAGTTAAAAACTCTATTTATTATCCTCCTTGGCTAATTGAGAAACCAAAGCCATATCACATTTGCTAGCGTAATTAGCTTTAAAATATTTCATAACATTTGGTAATGATTTATCTTCTAAATTAGCTATTAAATTTTTAATTTCTTCGGCACTTAATTTAGCTGGAAGATAAGCTTTTATTACTTCCTTTTGCTTAGTCAAGGTAGCAACTCTATCCTTATATGCTTCACCTGCAGCTGTAAATGATTGAATTTCTTCATCTAATTCTTTAACTGTTTTTTCGATGATTTTTAAAACATCTTCATCACTGATTTCACCAGTACCACCTTTTTCCACTTTTTTATACTTACATTTGGAAATGATACTAGATAAAACTTCTTTAGTTTCTTTATCCCTAGCCTTAAAAGCCGCGATATGATCCTTATTAATTTGATCAAATAACATTATTAAACGCCTCTTTCTTCCAATTCTTCTAGATTTTCCTTATAAACAGAATCTAAAGAATTCTTTAATGGGGTTTCTCTTTGTGATACCCCTACTAAAGCTTTTGTCTTTGTTGGTTGAGTAATTGTACCAGCACCAGATGCACAACCAAATGGACAAGCCATACCTTCAAGTAAGTAGCCATCATATAATCCTTTTTTAGCTTCATCTAACATTGTACGGCAATTATGTAAGCCTTGAGCTGCCTTTACTTTAATTTCTCTTCCTGGTTCTAGATGTTTACATGCTTCTACAACCGCGCTAGCAACACCACCAGCAACTGCAAACCCACGTCCAGCAGCTGATGTTTCATTTTTTAGAGGCTTAGCAACTAAAGTATTAAAATCAACTTTTTTAGCTTCAAACAT
>CALUXJ010000091.1 GCA_944324725.1 uncultured Acholeplasmatales bacterium | reverse complement strand
ACAATGCTTGAATATAAAAAGATGTTTATGTGTTAGCATCATTAAATAATTAATACAAATATATTATACGAGGAGGATATTGGCTTTAAGCTAAATATAGAATTATGAAAATTGTTGGAACTATTTGTGAATATAATCCTTTTCATAACGGACATTTGTATTCCTTACAAAAAATTAAAGATGAAGCTAAACCCGACGTTTTAATCGTTTGTCTATCGACTTACTTTACGATGCGTGGTGATTTATCTCTCCACTCACCATTTCTCAAGGCAAGCTATGCCTTAAGTGTAGCTGATTTAGTGGTAGCTTTGCCTAGTGTCCTTGCGGTCAATAGTGCATCTATTTTTGCTAATAATGCTGTTCGTGAATTGGCTAAGCTAGGCGTTAATGAAATTTATTGTGGTAGTGAATCAGCTAATTTAGATTATATAAAAAACATTAATTTTTCGGAAGACAAGCTTAAAGAACAATTATCTTTGCATAAATCCTATAAAAAGGCCACCTCAAATATTATTGATATTGCCCCTAATGATTTGCTGGCTTATACTTACTACCAAGCAATTATAAACAATAATTATCCCATTGAATTAAAACTAATCAAGCGAATTGGGGATAAACATGATTATATTCTTCCTGAAGATAATCAATATACTTCTAGTACAGCTATCCGGCAAAATCTCAGTCTTATTCAAAATTATTGTCCTAATTTTGTCAGCAGTCAAAATCTATTCCACTACGAAAAGTTTTATCCCTTTTTCCAATTTCAAATAATAAACAATCCGCTCCCACAGCATCCAATACTAGCTAATGGGTTAGACAAACATCTTAAAAAATCCGCTAAAGATGCCAATTCTTTTGCAGAATTATTGAAATATGCCACCAATTCTTATTTTACAACTACTAAAATTAAACGCGCTATATTCTATTTATTATTTAACGTTAACCCTTTTAGTAACTACTATCCTTATTCCCGGGTTTTAGGATTTAATAGCAGGGGTCAAAATTATTTAAGGCAAATAAAAAAACAATCTAAAATTATTACAAATAATAAAATGGATTTATCACCTATTTTAGATTATGAACTAAAAATAGCTAGCATTTTCGATCTTATTTTTGCCAGTCATTGCTTGAGTGATGAATTAAAAGAACCCATTATTATTAAATAAAAGGTAGATGCTAACCTGTTTACTTATTACGTAACTGGTCCTACGTCTACCTTTTTATTTTTAATTATTCAAATCTAATTCACTTACTTCTGGTTCTGGATCTGTTAGATACATATCACGATATCCGTGATGTTTCAATCCAATATAGAAAATGACAAAGAAAATAACCGATAGAACAAAAATTGTTCCATTAGATATACCCATTGCTATACCAACTACTGTTGGACCAGCCAACTCAGGAAAAGCATAGTGCATGACGATTATTGATAGCAAGCGTACACCAATACGAGAAAAATTTAATATAGTGGCTAAGAAGGTTTTTCCAAAACCATATAATAAACCAAGTACAGCTGAACATAAGCCAAGAGCTGGAATGGAAAGTGAGTCATATACGTAAACACTTTTGATCATGTTACTATAATAGGCACCTTTATCGTCACTATTGTTAAATAAAGAGACTAAAAAATCAATTAAAACAAATCTCGTTAAAACATAGCCAAGAGCCGCAATTATAACGGCTACACATAATATACGGACAAATACTTTAAGTGGTCTTCTTAAATTCTTATTACCTAAATTTTGGGAAACAATTGATGACTCACTTTCCTCAAAGGTTGAAGTCATACCAGTTACTAAACCAGAAATATTGTTTGATATGCCTAAAGCACCAACGATTAAGCCATCCGTTGTAGCGTTATAAAAGCCGCCAGCAAGGGCATTAACAGACACCTTGCCAAGATTCATAACAAACTTGCCAAAGAAAATAGGAATGGATAACAATAATATATCGTGTAAAAAGACTTTTTTAATTCTTAAATCAGGTAGTGATATTTTCAAAATATTATTTTTTCTAAACATCAAGGTTAAACCAATAATTGCTAAAATAGCCTGACTTATAATTGTTGCAATTTCAATCCAAGTTATGTCTTGAACATGAAAACCATAAACAAATGTGGCTGTCAGAGCAATCTTAATGGCCAAAATCATTAAATTCAAATAGAGAATTAATTTCGAATTTCCTTTAGCCTTTTCTAGGCCAATAAAAATACTATTAATTGTTACAAAAACCAATTCAAATAATTGTAAACGAAAATAATTTATACCAATACTGATAGCTGTATCTGATAATTGGCAAAGCTGCATAATTGGTACTGCTAATGGTAAAATGATTAAAATTATTACTGCACTCATAATTAAGGCAATAGATAATAGGTTTCCACTAGCAAATCTCGCTTCTTTGACATGACCAGCTCCGTAATATCTTGCTACTAAAACAGCTCCTCCTGAAGCTAAACCGCCACCAAAAGCACTAAACATATTTTTAATTTGGGCAATTGAACCAACAGCATTACTAGCTTCAGCAGATATACCAGCTGTTATCATTTGATCAATAATTGTCGATATTGAATTTATAAATTGATATAGTGCAATCGGAAAGCAAATAATGATTATTGTCTTCCATAAGTTGCCACTTAGGATTAATCGTCTTCTTTCAATTTGCTTTTCTAACTTGTTTCCCATCTTTATCACCTTTTTATATTATAGTCATTATTTCAATAATAAAAAGGAAATATTTGCACAAAAATATTTTTTATTTAATAGTATATTAAATTTGGCGGAGTAGGTATACCTAACTTCCAATTTGCCGGTGTAGGTTCTTCTTCCAAAATAGCGTAGTATAGGTAAAGTAAAAGCTTCAAATTTGGCGGTGTAGATTTTAATGGTCATTTTCATACATTTTCACAATAGAAAAAGCCTCTTTTTGATATAATAGTTTTGCGCGACATTATATAAAAGGAGG
>CALUXJ010000090.1 GCA_944324725.1 uncultured Acholeplasmatales bacterium | reverse complement strand
AGTATATTTTCTCCGTTTTTTCCATAAAAGCTAGCAATATTACTTTTATGAGTTTTTATCTTACTTACTAATTGCGTATTTTTTGAAATTAGGACTCGTTATTCCCTTATAAAAGTAAAAAAACTTGACATTTTTCTTATTGTGAAAACGTTTTTAATATTGTATAATATAGGAGTAGATTAGATGAGAAAGGATTTATAAATATGAACGTTTTAATCTGTGCCAGTGAGGGTGCACCATTTATAAAAACGGGTGGCCTTGCTGATGTAATTGGAGCCCTGCCCAAGGCTCTAAAAAAAGAAGGTGTCGATGTTCGTGTGATTATGCCTTACTACAAAAAAATCAAAGAGAAAAAGCAAGCAGAATATATAGGCTATGCCTATGTTCGCATTGCTGACCACAATGAGTATCTTGGTGTTTTTGCAGCCACCCATGAAGGTATACCATACTACTTTATCGATAGCGATAAATATTTTAATCGTGACACAATCTATGGTCATGGTGATGATGGCGAAAGATTTGCCTTCTTTGATTTTGCTGTCTTAGAAGCAATAAAGGTTATTAATTTTTTCCCAGATATTATTCATAATAATGATTGGCAAACAGGTTTAATACCATATATTTTAAAAGCCAATTACAATTATTATCCAGAGTATCGACGGATTAAAACTCTTTATTCAATTCATAATATTCAATATCAAGGTATTTTCCCAAAAGATTTATTGAATATTTTGTTTATGCCATATTCTAATAGTTTGGAATTTAACAATTGCGTAAATTTCATGAAAACTGCCATTATGGAATCAGACATCATCAATACTGTAAGCCCAACATATAAGGATGAAGTTTTGACAGATTATTATGGCTACCAAATGAATAAGGTATTAGAGTTACGAAAATTTGATTTTTATGGTATTATTAATGGACTTGACATTGATAAATACAATCCAGCTACTGATAAGAACCTATATCAAAATTATGATGTTTCTTCTTTTGTAGAGGGTAAACATAAAAATAAAGTTGAATTGGCAAAAGCGTATAAGATTGCTGATGTAGACGCTCCTTTATTTGGATTAGTATCTCGCCTCGTTGACCAAAAGGGTGTCGATTTATTTATGCCAATATTAGAAGATGTATTACATTATAGTAAGGCCAATTTCTTCTTCCTTGGTAGTGGTGATAAGAGCTATGAAGATTATTTTAATTATCTAGCTAAAAAATATCCTGGTCGTTTTATTTGCTACATTGGTTATAGTGACCCATTAGCCCAAAAAATTTATGCAGCCAGTGATGTTTTCTTAATGCCATCCAAATTTGAGCCTTGTGGTTTAGGTCAAATGATTGCTATGCGCTATGGCACACTTCCACTAGTTAGGGAAACTGGTGGTTTAAAAGATACAGTTAAACCATATAATGAATATACTGGTGAAGGTACAGGCTTTAGCTTCACAAATTATAATGCTCATAACTTCAAAGATGTCATGTTCTTGGCTATGAAGGTCTATGAGAATAAGGAAGCTTGGCAAGCTCTTGTCAAAAGAGCAATGGAACAAGATTTTAGCTGGAATGCTTCAGCAAAATCATATATTAATTTATACAAAAAATTAATTTAGGTAGGAGGTTATTTATGGAAACTTTAGCTTTAATCCTTGCAGGAGGTAGAGGTTCTAGACTTGATATTTTATCAGAAAAAAGATCAAAACCCGCAGTACCTTTTGCAGGCAAATTCAGAATTATTGACTTTGCTTTATCAAACTGCACAAACTCTGGAATTTTCCAAATTGGTATTTTAACTCAATATTTGCCATTGTCTTTAAATGAACATATTGGTGTTGGTAAACCATGGGACTTAGACAGACGTGATTCATTTGTTACTCTTCTTCAACCAAATAACTCTTGGTATGAAGGTACAGCTGACGCTGTTAGAAAAAACATCGAATTCGTTAAGCGTTATGCCTCAAAATATGTTTTAATTTTATCTGGTGATCATATCTATAAGATGGACTATCGTAAAATGATTGAGCAACATAAAATGACTGGGGCTGATGTTACTATTGCTGCGAAAATTGTACCAATAGAGGAAGCAAGCCGTTTTGGTATTTTGGAAACAAACGATGAACTTCGCGTTACTAAATTCCAAGAAAAACCAAAAGAACCAAAATCTAATAAAGCTTCTATGGGTATCTATGTATTTAGTACAGAAGCTTTAATTAAACAATTAGAGTCACATCCTGATATTGTTGATTTAGACTTTGGTAATCACATCATTCCTAATATGATTGAAAATAATAAGGTTTATGCCTATGAATACTATGATTATTGGAAGGATGTAGGTACTTATGATTCTTACCTTGATGCTAACCTTGAGTTATGTCGTGATGATTGCACTCTAGATTTATATGATACAAAGTGGAAAATTTATACTAAGTCTGAAGACTTACCACCGGTTAAGATTGGTGATAAGGCTAGTATCAAAGATTCATTAGTATCACATGGTGATCAAATTTATGGTAAGGTTGATCATAGCGTATTGTCACCAGGCGTTCGCGTTGGTGAAGGCTCAATTATTAAAAATTCTGTCATTCTTAATGATGTCCATATTGGTAAAAACGTTCATATTGAAAATACTATTATTGATAAGGATGCTGTAATTGGTGATAATTGTATAATTGGTACAGGTGATGATTACACACCTAATAAATTAAAACCAAAAGTTTTAAATAGTGGTATTAATGTTATTGGTAAACGAATTATTTTACCAGAAAACACAGTTATTGAAAGAAATGTTAGAATACCATCTTCTGCAACGAAAAAGGTTATTGAAGCACAACATCTACATAGTGGGGAATCTTTGGAATAAAGCTAATATAATAATTAAGGGAAGCAATTTTTGCTTCCCTTCAGATTGTTGACAAAGCGATTATTTAGACAGTCATTTAGGCTGAAAAAATAGTCGCTTTTATTTTTTTTAAAATT
>CALUXJ010000089.1 GCA_944324725.1 uncultured Acholeplasmatales bacterium | reverse complement strand
ATATTCTTATATTTTTTTAATTCCTTATGATAGTTTATTTTTTGGTCTAAAAAATAGAAATTAGTTAAATCAGTTAAATCAGTGGTTTCCTTGTTAATAACTAAGTAGCTTAAATAACCATAGAGTAATATAATGCCCTCTTTGTTGTAGTTACTGGCTTTAATTAAGTCACAAAAATAATTTATATTGCTTTTTAAATTTTCTTTTAAACCGTGAAATAGGTTAAGACTAGGCTTTTTTAACCAAAAATTATAGAAATCGTCATAAAAAAAAGTATTAATCGTAAATATTTCATAATCTTGTAGAGGAATATTTAATAGATACTTTAGAGGAATTTGTTTAGTAATATCTTTAAAATAATAATATAAGAATAAAGGGGAAACCATTTTAATCACCATAAAAATTATAAGCAAAAGTAATGATATTTGCAACAAAAATGAGGAAAGTATGAAGACGTTAAGTTTAGATATTGTAAAAAATATAGAAAGTCAAATTTATAATAAAGGTCAAGATTTAGATGTAGCGATATTAAATTATGTAAATGGGGAAGAATCATTTGTCGTTGATGCCATTTCCATGTATCAAAACCGTAATGGTGGCTTTGGCCATGGTTTATATATTGATAATTATAATGTAGAATCTACTGCCTTTACGACTTTTTATGCTTTAGAACTAATTTATTGGTTTGGCGGAGAAGCGAGTGAAAAAAAGGAGATGCTTAAAAGAGCATTCACCTATCTCTATCATAAAGCCTACCTTGAAGATGAGTTATATTTAATTGCAGAACCTGGTAATAATAATTATGCGCATAGTAATGAATTTACTTACCCAGGAGTAAAGGATGTAGGCCTGACAATGGGTATAATTGGTATAACCTTGTTATTATTGGATGAGAGTAGTCCTTATTATAAGCTAGCCATTGCCAAATATAATAAATTTTTGCAACAGATGCAAGTTTGGGAAGAAAACGAAAATTCCATAATTTTTAAGGCTATTTTAATTGCTGGTCTTAATAAGGCAGGTATTCAGCATAAATTTGCGTTGAATAACAAATTTTTAAATGTTATTAATGTCTTAAAAGTAAGTCTATATGTCGAAGTTCCAAACGAATTATTGGCTAGAGCTTTAGATACACTTATTGCCAGTATAAATAATAATGGTTTATGGAATTATCCTCTTAATTGGCATAATTCTTATCCTGAAGGTGATGTTGCTCAAATTAAGTGGTCTTTTAGACAAACTGTTATTAATTATTATTATCTAAAGAAGTACAAATTGGTAGATTATCATTAAAAAATGTTGTAAAATAATAAAGAGGTGTAAATTGAAATTATGAAAAAACCAGTTATGTTAATTATTATGGATGGTTTTGGTTTGGCTCCAATCAGTCAAGGAAATGCTATCAGCCAAGCAAAAAAACCAAATTTAGATGCTATATTTGCTAAATATCCAACTGCTCATTTAGATGCATCTGGTGAGGCAGTAGGTTTACCAGAAGGTCAAATGGGTAACTCTGAAGTTGGTCATATGAATATTGGAGCTGGCCGTATTGTATGGCAAAGCTTATCTAGAATAAATAATGCTATCAAAACCGGTGAATTTGATGAAAATGAAGCTATTAATGAAGCTATTGATCATGCCTTAAAGACAGGTAAAAAATTCCATATTTTAGGTCTTTGTTCTGATGGTGGTGTTCATTCTCATACTTCTCATATTATTGCTATTGCCAATTTAGCCCACAAGAAGGGTATTAAGGATGTTTACTATCATGCTTTCTTAGATGGAAGAGATGTTCCACCTACATCAGCTCAAACTTATTTAATGAAAGTTCTAAATGATGGTAAAGTTAAACTTGCTACTGTTGGTGGTAGATATTATGGTATGGATAGAGATAAAAACTATGACCGAGTAGAAAAAGCCTATGACGCAATGGTTAGAAATGTTGGACCACATTATCAAGATCCATTTAAGGCTCTAGAAGAATCTTACGCAAATGGAGTAACTGATGAGTTTGTTGTTCCATTTATCGTTGATGAAAATGGTATGATTGGCGATGGCGATAGTGTTGTGTTTGCTAACTTCCGTCCTGATAGAGCTATAGAAATTTCCACTGCTTTATCTAATCCTAATGGTATCGTTTATAATCCAGATAAACCATATCGTTTAAATACAATTGGTGGCCCAAAGGATTTAACTTTTGTTTGCATGATGAAATATGCAGATCAAGTTAAAGGTAAATTAGCTTTTGGCTTGCAGGAACTAAATCATATTTTAGGTGAAGTTTTATCTGAAAATGGTAAGAAACAATTAAGAATAGCCGAAACAGAAAAATATGCTCACGTTACATTTTTCTTTGATGGTGGAGTTGATATTCAATATGAAGGTGAAGACCGTATTCTAGTTGACTCACCGAAGGTTGCAACTTATGATTTAAAGCCTGAGATGTCTGCTTATGAGGTAACTGATAAAGTTGAAGAAGCTATTAAGTCTGGTAAATATGATTGTATTATTCTAAATTATGCTAACTGCGATATGGTTGGTCACACGGGTGTTATTCCTGCTGCTATCAAAGCAGTTGAGACAGTTGATGAATGTGTTGGTCGCTGTGTTAAGGCTCTTGATGAAGTTGGTGGCATAGCCTTAATAACAGCTGATCATGGTAACGCTGAATGTGAACTTGATGAAGCTGGTAAGCCATATACAGCTCATACAACAAATTTAGTACCATTTGTTATTACCGATGAGAACTTACATGTAAGAAATGGTATCTTATCTGATTTAGCCCCAACTATTTTGGAACTACTTGGTTTACCAATTCCAGCCGAAATGACATCAAAATCATTATTGGTTGACGCTAGTGAACAAGCACAAGATCCACTAGCAATCACAAGAGAAGTTAAAGAATAATTTATAGAGATAAAAAGATGCTCAATAAAGTGGTTCTTTCCAAACTGAGGTAGTTAGGTAGGTAGGTAGCTACCTCAGATTTTAAATAACAAAGTAAAAATTGGAGT
>CALUXJ010000088.1 GCA_944324725.1 uncultured Acholeplasmatales bacterium | reverse complement strand
CCAACTGTCGAACGTGGGTTGTGGCTGGCAGTCTTTTGGTCTATAGAAATAGATGGCGAAAGTCCTTCAATAGAATCAACATCTGGCTTTTCCTGTAAACCAATAAATTGTCTAGCATAGGTAGAAAGAGATTCAACAAAACGTCTTTCTCCTTCTTGATAAATAGTATCAAAAGCCAAACTAGACTTGCCACTACCAGAAACACCCGTCATAACGATTAATTTGTTTTTAGGCAGTTTAAGATTAACATTTTTTAAATTGTTTTCTCTGGCTCCCTTGACATATATATAATCCATTTATATCATTCCTCTAGCAATTTTATAAATTCATCTTCGTAAATAACTTTAATATTAAGCTCTAAAGCTTTAGTGAGTTTTGAACCAGCATCTTCACCACAAACAACTAAATCGGTTTTTTTACTAACAGATGAAACCACACTAGCCCCTAGAAGCTCCAGTCTAGCCTTAGCTTCATCGCGCGTTAAGTTTTGTAAGCTACCGGTTAAAACGACCTTTTTACCACTAAAATAGCTATTAGTACGAATTTCAATTCGTGGATAATCCATCCGTAAACCCGCTTCTTTTAGCTTAGTTAAAAGTTTTAAATTATTTTCATCTTTAAAGTAATTAGTGAAATCTCTAGCAATAACATTACCAATATCATTAATACTTAAAATATCCTCATAACTAGCAGCTAAAATAGCCTCAATCGTATTAAAACGTTCACAGATAATTTTAGCCACTTTCGCCCCAACATTAGGAATACCTAAGCCAAAAATAAGGTGATCTAGGGTATTATTTTTACTATTTTCAATATTAACTAGTAAGTTATCAATACTCTTTGGCCCAAGCTTTGGTAAAGCAATTAAATCTTCGCGATACGTAGCCAGATTAAATATATCAGCAATATCCCTTAAATAGCCTTCTTTATAGAAAAGTCTAATAATTTGTTCACCTAAATTCTCAATATTATAGGCTGGCTTTGAAGCAAAATGAATTAAAGAATTAATGATTCTTTCCTCACAATTAGGATTAATACAATAATAATCTGCTTCACCTTCATAACGCACTAATGGACTATGACAACATGGACATTCCTTAATCATTCTAATTGGCTTCGCTCCTGGGACTCTTTTAGCTAAAACAGGACCTACTACCTCAGGAATTACATCACCGGCTTTATGAATGATGATTGTATCACCTTCACAAATGTCCTTACTAATCAAATAATCTTCATTATGGAGGGTCGCTTTGGCCACTGTTGAACCTTGTACAAAGACAGGACTAAAATTAGCAACCGGCGTAATAACACCACTCCGCCCAACTTGGTAAGTTACTTCTAAAAGCTTAGTTTCGACTTCTTCTGGTTTAAATTTATAAGCAATGGCCCATTTTGGCACCTTAACTGTATAACCGATTAAGTCATGTAAATCCATTTCATTTACCTTGATAACGACCCCATCAATATCATAAGGTAAACTATCTCGAATAGTAGCCACATGGTTAATGTAATCTTTAATTTCTATAGCCTCTTGACATACCTTAGCATAAGGATTAACCTTAAAACCTAAATCCTTTAACTTGGCTAAAGCCTCTGCTTGTGATGAGACTGGCCCCAAATAATAATAAATGAAGGTGTCTAGATTTCTTTTAGCTACAATTTTACTATCAAGCTGTCTAATAGAACCCGCTGCGGCATTGCGGCAGTTAGCAAATAGCTCCTCACCATTAGCTTCTCTTTCCAAATTCAGTTTGACTAAAGAAGCCTTAGGCATAAAAATCTCGCCACGAACTTCTAAAGGCTCAAGATAGGGAATAGAAAGGGGCACACTTTTAATGGTTTTGACATTACTCGTAATATTTTCCCCAATACGACCATTACCCCTGGTTGCTCCCTGAATAAGATGACCATTTTCGTATTTTAAAGAAACAGAAAGACCATCAATTTTTAACTCGCAAACAAAGGTAGCATTGGGAGCTATTTTTTTGATTTTCGAAACAAAGTCATCTACCTCATCTAAACTGAAGATATCACCTAAACTCATCATCGGAGTCGAATGAGTAACCTTAACAAATTTGTCTAGAACTTCACCACCTATTTTAACTGTAGGGGAAGTCGGTGATTTAAATTGTGGATATTTATCTTCTAATTCAATCAATTCCTTCATCATTAAATCATATTCATAATCAGAAATAGTAGGGTTATCTAAGACATAATATTCATAACCCGCTTTATTAAGTTTATCACGCAATTCATTTATTCTTGCTTCAATATCCATTTTGGCACCTCAAATCTTTTTTATTATACTATTTTTTTATCTTCTTTTATAGTAGAAAACACCAAAAATGTGGACATTCTTATTTTAACTATTTTAAAAAAATGGTAGAATTAAACTGGTGATTAAAATGGAAGCCTTAAAAATAAAAAATTTAACAAAATTATATACCAACGACACCGGGATTAAGGATATATCTCTAACCCTAGCTGAAAAGGAATGCCTAGCTATTGTTGGTAAAAGTGGCAGTGGTAAATCAACCTTAATCAAAACTATTTTAAATGTAATAGATTATAATCGAGGTCAGGTTTATTTTTATAATACTACTCTTGCTAAAGACTATGTTGGTCTTATGCGCGTAATTGGCTATCTACCAGATAAACCCTATAGCTTTCCTAAAGAAACAATCGCAGCCTTTCTAAAAAAGGTTAATGCCTACTATGATCAGGACTATACATCGTCTTTTTTAGCTTATTTAAAAGAGTTTAATCTTAATCAAAATATGAATATTGCTAATTTGTCCAGTGGGGAATTACAAAAATTAAGCCTTATTTTAGCCATTTTTCATAAGCCTAAAATATTATTTTTAGATGAACCAACTAATTTTTTAGACACTTTAACTATTCACCATTTAGCTAAAATATTAAAGCAGTTAAAATATGAAGGTACTGCTATTTTTATTGCCAGTCACTCTCTTAATTTTGTTTTAGAGCTTGCTGATAAAATTTATTTACTAGATAATCAAAGTCTTAGAGATATTAAGGATGAATTAATAAAACGCGATTATAAAAAAGTTAATCTTTCAACC
>CALUXJ010000087.1 GCA_944324725.1 uncultured Acholeplasmatales bacterium | reverse complement strand
GCCGTAAAGCCAACTCCAAGTATTGGTTTAGCTCAGCCAACTTATAACTTTAAGGAACAAAAAATCACCAACTTAGAGATAGGTGGTAGACACGATACAGCTATTGTTTTACGAATGCCAGTTGTTTTAGAGAGTGTGTGCCAAATGGTTTTAACAGATTTATATTTAAGAGGTAAGGTAAATGAGAATTAGTTGTTATGATGCTAGTAGTGTCAAGGATGAGGCTAAACGTTGTTTAAGCTGTAAAAATCCAAGCTGTGAACAGGGATGTCCAATTAATAATCATATTCGCGATTTTATTAAGGCTATCAAGGATGATAATTTAGCGTTAGCTAGACAAATAGTTTATGACAATTCAAATTTAGCTTTTATTTGTAGCATTGTTTGTCCGCACGAGAAAAACTGTATTGGTCATTGTATTTTAAATAAAGCTAAAAAGGAACCTATTAATATTGGGGGTATTGAGGCTTATATTACTCATGATGCTTTACCTAAACTAGAAGAAGTTAAAAGCTTAGCTAAAAAGGTAGCCATTGTTGGAGCCGGGCCAGCTGGCATTTATGCGGCTTTAGACTTAGCTAAAGCGGGTATTAAGGTGCATATTTATGAGGCCTTTAGTCATATAGGGGGCGTTTTAGCCTACGGAATTCCTGATTTCAGATTAAATGGTCGCGAATTAGAAAGACTTGAACAATTATTAGCCGCTTTTAAGATTGAAGTTAGTCTAAATACCTTAATTAAGGAAGAAGATTTTTTACAATTAGAGGCGACAAATGACGCAGTTATTATTGCCTGTGGTTTAACTAAGGCTAGACCTGCTGGTTTAGGTCTTAGTGAACGGATTATTCCAGCTAATAAGGTTTTAGAAGCATACAATTTAAAGGCTAAATATAATGAAGGTAGTTATCCTAATATTAGTGGCAATGTTTTTGTTATGGGAGCTGGTAATGTCGCAATGGATGTAGCAAGAGTAGCTTCTCATTTGGGCTGTAAAACAACTATTGTTTACAGACGCAGTTTAGCCGAATCACCTGCTAACAAAGAAGAAATTGAAGCTGCTATGGCAGATGGGGTAGTTTTCCGTTTCCTAGAAAACCCAGTAGAGGCTAAGGAAAAGGCTGGCAGGCTAGAGTTAAAGATTGAAAAAATGGAACTTGGTAAACCAGATGCTAGTGGCAGAAGAAAGCCTGTAGGTACCAATACTTATACTTATGAAATGGTAGATTATTTAGTTGAAGCCATTGGTGATATGCCTGATTTTGCCGTAGCTAATATTGATAGTGACCATGGCTACTTTGTAACGAATAATACAACCTTTAGAACAAGTAATCCTAAGGTTTATGCGATTGGGGATATCACTTTAGGAGCTAAGACAGTTGTTGAAGCTTGTATGTCAGGCAAAGAATGTGCTAAAGCTATAATTAAAACTTTAACGGCTAAAGATGGTCAATAATGACCATTTTTTTGCTTTTTTTAAAAAATACCAATAAAATTGGGTTCTTAATTGTATTACAAATGGAGGGATGCTATGGAGTGGAAGGATTATCTATTAGAGTTTAGAGCTCAAGACCATACGCATTTTAAGAGTTTTTATGATTTAACCAATAAACAAATTTATTTAACAGCTCTAGCTATTTTGAAAAATAGTGATGAGGCCTTAGATATCGTCCAAGATACCTATTTAAATTTTTTACAAAATGTTAATAATATTGAAGCTGAACGCTTCCATAATGGTTATTTGATAAGAATAGCGCGGAATTTGAGTTTAAATAAATATAAACAAAACAAAAGACAAGTTATTAGTGAAGAATATATTGATAATTTAAGTATAGAAGATAATGTGTTTGGTGATGCTAAAATAAAAGCTATACTAGATTTATTAGAGGATGAACTAATGCGGGAAATAATTGTTTATCATGTCTTGTTGGATTATAAATTTAAGGATATAGCCAAGATAATTGCTAAACCATTAGGGACAACGCTTTGGTTATATAATAAAGGCATTAAGCTATTAAAGGAAAGGGTGACACTATGAAGACAAAGGAAGTAAAAGCTTTATTAAAACAAGAAGCAAGTCAAGTTACTTTGCCTGATCAAAGTAGGACAATTTTAGAAAAATACCAAGCATTGCCTTTAAAAACAACACCTATTACTACAACTAAAACGCAAGTTCAGTTTAGAAAAAAACTTTTGCTTTGGCCAAGCCTAGCAGTAACCTTTGCGGTAGTAATCTTACTAATTATCTTTTTGCGACCAACTAAACCAACTAATCCAGTTGGTAGTCTTAACATGACGGCTAGCAAAGAGGTGATTGGGAAAGAAATTATTCTAGCTGGTGCTATTTTAGGAGATAACCAAGGTAATAAAGCTCGCCAATATAGCGAAAGTGATTATATTCAAGATGTCAATTTAATTCATGAGTACTTTTTAACGGGTGATATGCTTTTAAATCAGACAAATATTGAAATGCAGGTTAGCTATAATGATAATACGGATTACGCTGATTATAAATATGTAATGGAACTAGTCTATAACACTTATACATACAAGTTTTATTATAATGAATCTAATCCAAGCTATGATGGTGATGACTTAGATGAGGTAAGTGTTGATTTTAGAGGTGTTTTGGTCTTCAGTAACACTTTTTATGAAGTAAGGGGTCACCGAGAAAACGAAGAAAATGAAGAATTTAGTACAGAAACTACTATTTATTTAGCAGGTAGTCCTTATTTACAAATTGAACAAGAAACAGAAGTTAATGAATATGAATATACCTACACTTATTACGCAAATGGTAAAAAACAAAGAGTAATTACCCAGGAAATAGAATATGAAGATGGGGTTAAGGAAATAGCAATTAGTGTAGAAGAAAATAATAGCGAAAGAGAATTTAAGTATACTTATTATAAGGATTATGTTTTAGTTGAATATGAAGCTAGCTATGGTCAAGTAGAAACTGAACTAGAAGATTTACGTATTTATGAATATGAAGATTACTACAAATATTCTTTAAGTAATAGTTCTTTTGCAGATATTATTAAATATAAGTAAAGAGAAAGTCAAAATTAGCTTAAACTAGTAGCTATTTTTGACTTTTTTTATTTTTTTATAAAA
>CALUXJ010000086.1 GCA_944324725.1 uncultured Acholeplasmatales bacterium | reverse complement strand
AATAAATATGACCATCATAAGCTGTGATTGATGTTGCAATAGATGGATTTTCTTCCAAGTATGCTTGGAAATCAGGCATTTGATCTAGATATTCATCAAGTCTAATAAAAAAATTATTGTTAGCACCATAATCCATGAAGTTAGTTGCACAGCTGCCACCACCAAAAATAACTGAGTTAACAAAGCCGTTAGAAGCCTCTTGTGAAATCATTTCAGTTGCTTTTTTTGCTGATGAACCAACAACTTCAATATCAATTCCTAATTGACTTTCAATATGTTGCCAAGCTGGTTTTAAATCACCAGGTGAAACAACAGTTCCGTCTGGTAAAGTAATAGGTTGACTCTGTTCATATAGCAATCCTCTATTACCATTACCATATGCTAAATAAATTTTTAAGCCACTATCCTCTGATGACGAACAAGATGATAGTGCTAGTACAGACAAGCAGGCTGCACCTAATGTAGATAATATTTTTCTTTTCATACTTTCCTCCTAATTTTTTATGTTATAAAGGTCTAACCCTTTACACCACCTAAGTTTACACCTCTTGCAAAATACTTTTGAATATATGGATAAATTACTAGTACGGGAATAATTGAACAAATAATTATCGCATATACAAAGCTATCCATTGCATAAGGCAAATCGACTTGCCCCGTGTCGGCAAGGGATTGGAACTCCTCTATTTGTTGTCTTAAATAAACTTGTAAAGGTAATTCCTCTTGATTATCTACTAACAAACTAGCCCAATAATAACCATTCCAACGACTAATTGCGTAGAACAACGTGACAGTTGCTACTGTTGCTGAAGACATTGGAACATATATTTTACTAAATAATTTAAATTCATTTGCTCCATCAACTATAGCTGCTTCTTCAATTTCTGTTGGAATGCTTGAAAATTGATTTCTAAGTAAAATTACATTATAAGCTTGAACACCAAAGGCAATAACAATTCCCCACCTATTGTTTACATGCAATTGCATATAATTTAAGTATAGTGGAACCATTCCAGCAGAAAACCACATTGTGAAAACTAATAAGAAGTTCCATTTTCTTTTACCAATTAAGTTATTCTTAGCTAATGCGTAAGCACCTGTTAAGGAAATTAATAAGCTCCATATTGTACCAAAGACAGTGTAGAATAATGTATTTGTATAAGAAATCCAAAAGTCTTTATCAAACAAGATATTTTGATATGCTGCAAGTGTTATATCTTCTGGCCACAAAACAATTTGTCCTGCTTCATAAACAGCTCGTCCAGAAATAGATACACTAAACGCATAGACAATTGGATATAAGGCTAGCAAAGCAAATATACCAACCAAGGTATAAGCTAATACTTTAAAAATTATTTCACTTTTTGATAAACGTTCCATAATTTACACCTACCATAATGAAGTTTTAGATACTTGTCTACTAATAGTATTGGCTCCAATAACTAAAGCGAAACCAATTAAGCTATTAAAGATACCTGAGGCAGCACCTAAACTATAATTACTTGTTAATAAACCGATTCTTTGTTCAAAGGTTGATAAGACATCAGCCGTAACATATGTGTTACTACTATATAGCAAAATTACCCTTTCATAACCGACCGACAACATTTTACCAATTCTCATAATAATCATGATAATGAGAGTAGGAGCCATACCAGGTAAGGTAACATATCTTATTTCTTGCCACTTATTTCCACCATCTACTCTAATTGCTTCGTATAGCGCTGGAGATATGCCCATAATTGCGGCAAAATATACGATAGAATCATAACCACTTTCCTTCCAAATACCAGTAATGATATAAATTGGTCGGAAGAATTCAGGTGTTTCAATAATTCTCATAGCTGGGTTTTCAACTAAACCTAGACTAATCATTATTCTAGCTATAACACCAGTTGTTCGTGCCCCATTATAGACTAGCAAAATAACTATACCTGTTATTGTAACTTCTGATAAGAAGTGTGGTAAATAAGTAATAGTTTGTGTGACTTTGCGGAACCAATTCGAATTAATTTCACTAAAGAATAGTGCTAAAATAATTGGAATCGGGAAACCAAATAAAAGTCCGTAGGCGCTAATAATAAATGTGTTTCTAAATGCTTGCCAGAAGCTAGTTGACTGACCACCAGCTATTAGGGTAATAAAATTATCAAAACCAACAAAGTCTGAATTATACATACCCTTTGATGCATCATAGTCTTTAAAAGCAATTATTAAACCTAACATTGGTTTATATGCCCAAATTAAAAACCATAAAACAATCGGAAGCAATAAAACATATAAACGCCAATTCTTTTTAAAACTAAACCAATATTCTCTTGGAGTTTTACTAGCTTTTTGATTCAAGGTGTTCTCGTTCATAACAATCCTCCATTTGTACCTCTTCTATATACATATCCATGTCTCTAACTAATTCTGTTTTACTCTTAAAAATCAATAAGAAGATAAGAGATATTACGTAAGATAGAGAAATGGATATAAAATAATTTAGGAAACCACTAAGGGTTCGTTCAATTACTAATATCGCCAAGCCTTTACCGATTATTAGGCTTATAAAACAGATAGTGATGAAAGCAATTAGTTTGGCACTACCTTCAACTGCATCGTCTCGATTTTTAAAAGCCTTTAAATAGATAAGACTTAGCAATATAAACAAATCAGCTACTACATAGTAAAGTAGACCTGGCATTATAGTTAGGGGTGCATCAGTCATAATGCCATTTTGATTCATCAAAAAGGCAACTACACCGCTAACTAATAACGGAACTACTCCCCAAAATGACCACCTTACTAAAGCAATAATTGTTATCATAATGGAAAAGGATATATAATAACCAGAATTGAAATAATTAAAGAGAAATCCACTTAAAAATTCACTTACACCGGCTAATATAGAAAATATTAATAAATCTAAAGCCATAAATTTTTGTTTTGTCATATTTCTCCTTTCATTCATATATATGAACTAAATTCATAATATTTATTAAAATAAACATATATATAAACCAAATCCCTATTTTTGATTTGCAATTCTAATATACGCCCTTATGAAAGCGTTGTCAATAAATTTTTAAAAGAAAATTCATATTTTCGTTTTTAATTCATATATATAAACTTTTGTTGACAACGCTTTCACCTTGTGATAAAACAAAAAAGAGCCAACTATAATTAAATCAAGAGATAATTGATGAATAGTTGAAAATTTATTTGTAGTTAATTGAAGGCAC
>CALUXJ010000085.1 GCA_944324725.1 uncultured Acholeplasmatales bacterium | reverse complement strand
CAAAAGCTAAAAAGTCTAAGCCAGCTCGTAATCATTTACTGCTTTCTTTAAAGAAAAATGACCTAGAATTAGACTTCTATAGCGGTTGGAATCTAGAATTGATGAATAAATTGCTCGAAAAGATCCTATGATTAAACTCAGTGATTTAGGCCAAGTTTATATTGTTTGTGGTAAGACTGATTTACGCAAAGGAATCAATGACTAGAACCCGTGCGCCTCTAGTCAGCACAATTTAAAAGTCCTAACCAGATGGTTAGGACTTTTTTGTTGCGCTTTTATCTTAGTATAATGAAAATATAGACGTATATTATCTGATAAATTGATATTTCAAAAAAATCTTAGAAAAGGTAAAAGCCGATGAAACTAAATAAAGATAGTCAAACTTTAGATCAAATTGCTCCATTAGTTGAATATTCTTTTTTAAAAACTAATGACCTTCGCCAAGATGCTAACTTTTTAAGCAGATATGACCACAGTATGGGCTTTGGCGAATATAAAGATGGAAAACTAGCTAGTTACATCATGGTTAATGAATTTGAAAGTAGAATCTTTGCTAAAAAGGTGAAAATGGGTGGAGTTGGTTATGTAGCGTCATATCCGGAAAATCGCGGTCAAGGTGATATTAATCGCTTGATGAATGAAATTATTTTGGAATTGTACAAGCAGAACTACGCTATTTCTAATCTAGCACCATTTTCTGAAAGTTTTTATCGACGTTATGGTTATGAAAATGCTATTTATGAAAAAATGTATGAATTAAATCCGGCTTATTTGCGCTTTTTTAAACCAATTAAAGAAGGAAAAATTGTCCGAGGAAAATGGAAAGATTCCAACGTGTTTTGTTAAATTCAGGATGCAATTTTTCTTGCTTGTTAGTGTCCTTAATTTCTACAAAGCATGAAATAATTGGAACATTCATTTTAGCTGCATAATAATAGGGGTCTTTTTGCAGAGGACGAGGTTTTCGATAATTAAGCCATAATTCTTGTTCTGGATATACCACAACCCAGTGATTTTTCTTAGAAAAGATTTTATTTAAGTGTTTTGGTAGTTCACGTCCTAAATAGCGAAAACTAGCAGTTACCGGGATGCTATCAATACTCCTCATTAAAAAGCCAATCCAGTTTGGTAGTTTTAAATTAGTATCTTCGATAACAAAATATAATCGCTTATGATATTTCATAGCAAGCCTTTTAAGAGGGAGACAATCAAATTAGTTGTAGTGATTACAAGTTATAATAGCTGAAGAAAGCTTGCCAAGAGATTTAGGATTATCAATTTTGGTATTTAAGGTTAAAAGGGGCGTTCCGACGTTAAGGATTCCGCGTGCAAGTATATTAATAGCTTTAGAAAAGGGACTATTATGATTAGCCCAAAATTTTTCTACTAATTTTAGGCGATCTTTTTTACTTAAAACTGGATCATCTGGTTCAACGTTTGCGTTAAATTTTTTCTCCTTAACACACCTTTTAATATTAAAAATAACCTCTTGCCGCTTTTTACCAATAATCATAACTAGTTCTCCAAATTTTTAGGGTAGATTCCAAGCTCTATTTTATTCTTTAAAACCAAATATTATCCCACTTATCTTAATTCATGCTAAGCTAAGGTGAAAGAATAAAATATAAAAGGAGGAATCCCTAAATGAAAGTAGGTATTATTGGTGCTTCTGGAATGGCAGGAAGTGCTATTTATAAATTAGCTAGTGAAAATAAAGATCTCGAAGTTACAGGCATTGTCAGAGATAAAGAAAAGGCCGAAAGAGTTCTTAGCAAAGATGCTCACCTTTTAATTGGCGATGTTTTAACAATGGATGATAGCTTACTAGAAAACTTTGATGTGATTGTTGATGCCTTTGGTACAACCCCTGAAAAGGCAAAGGATCAAGTAAAGCTAGCAACTAAATTATGTGGTCTAGCTAAGAACAAGGATATTAGAGTGATCTTTATCTTAGGTGCAGGTAGTCTTAGAACTGGAATTGATAACCACTTGGTAGTGGAAGATATTAAGAAATTAACTGGTTCAGAAAACTGGATTAATACTCCTCAAGAGCAATTAAACGAATTAAACTACTTAAAGCAAGTTGAAGATGTAGATTGGCTTGGAATTTCACCAGCATTAACCTTTGAAGCGGGTCCAGAGGCTGCAGGTTACATGCTAGGTAACAATACTCTTCTCTTTAATAACAACAATGAATCTAAAGTAACTTCTGGAACAATGGCTCGCTTGGTTGTAAATGAAATTGTTCATCCAAAGCACCATAAAGAAAGAATTACTTTAGTTGATGAATAAAAAATAACCGTTATAGCATCTGTACTATAACGGTTTTATTGGGCAATTTTTAATTATTAGCAACTAATGAATGATAGAAGTTAGTCTTAGTTTGACGGTAGTAAGGAGTAATCCAGATGAATCCAATTCCGCAAGTAATGATACCAAGTAAGCCCCAGCCAATGAAACTTAAGTCTAAAACGAATAAGTCCATCTTGTGGCCGTCCATTAAATGACGACTTTCAGTAATCGCTTCGGTTGCTCCTATATCAGTTTGTCCGGCAGCAAATTTATCCTTTAAGATATATGGCGTCATGGCATAAGAATATCCCTTAATAATGCCAGGAATAATGAATAGAATCGTCCATAATGCAGTAAAAATATTAACCATAAAGAGAGTACATAAACTGTTCTTGAAACGTCCATTGCTGTAGGCACTAAAAATACCAGTGTACCAAGTTTCCATATTTCCTGTTTCAACGAAATCTAGGATAGTATAAGCAACTCCCCATAAGACTAAACCAGTAATTAAGCCGACAATAAATTTCGAGAGATCATAACCAGGCTTATAACCTTGAATTAATGTTTCATTGTTATAGCGAAGGATTGAGTAAGTAAAATCTTTTCCAGTCCAGATCCAACGATTAATATCCATGATAATGGCGTTAAATAACCAGGCAAAAATAGTTAGACAAATAGCCCAGCCCCAATTGCCACGTAGTTGGTCTTTAGACGCTTGTTTCATTTGTGCACGTGTCATAATTGCTTTCCCTCCAATAATATATTAAATATACATCCATATTATCTTATCACTATGAAGATGAATAAAATTAAAATTTCTCAACTTTTGTTATAATCGAAATACTAACTTAAATCGAAGAAGGGTTGCTCATGAAATATAAACAATTAATTTTTGACGTTGATGATACTTTAATTGACTTTGCTGCTACGGAAGATTCATCCCTGCATACATTGTTTAAATCGCATAAGCTGCCTCTCT
>CALUXJ010000084.1 GCA_944324725.1 uncultured Acholeplasmatales bacterium | reverse complement strand
AACAATGCTTGAATATAAAAAGATGTTTATGTGTTAGCATCATTAAATAATTAATACAAATATATTATACGAGGAGGTCCTATGAAGTCTCTCAAAAAAATTGAGTTAAAAGATATTTTAGAAGTTTCCCATATGTTAAAACTTTTTTGGAAGTCCCAACTTGCTAATGTAACCGATAGTGATGTTTTAGAAGATATAAGAAGAATGCTTGATCCTGATTGTATAAGTTACCTCATATGTTTAGATAATCAGGTAGCTGGCTTTATTTTCGTTAATGAAAAATATGGCTATTTTAATAATATTGAGTATTTATATATCAAAGAAGAATTTAGAGGAAAGGGTTTAGCAAGTTATGCCCTTAAACAAGTCATAATGCAAGTTGGCTCTAAAAATAATTCGCGCGTACAAATTGAAGTATCACCAATGAATTTAAAAGCTCTTAGACTTTATCATAAAATGGGCTTTAATCATATTGATACTCTAACTCTTTCAACGAGTTTAGATGGACAAACTACAGAAATGAAAATAAATGAGCTTACTTTCTTCGTCAATCCCAAGGAAGCTTTTAAAATTCCCAAATAAACACGATTAACGTGTTTTTTTTATATATATAAATACTTTGTTATTTAAAAATAATAAAAAAGGTGGTATATTATTACCGAAAAGGATGGTTCAAAAAATGAAAGAAATTAATTATGATGTTGTGGTTATTGGGGCCGGGAATGGTGGCTTAATCGCAGCTTTAAAAATGGCAAAAAGTGGCAAAAAAACACTTTTAGTTGAACGTCATATTTTACCTGGTGGTTTTGCAACAAGCTTTAGTCGAGGAAGATTTGAATTTGAAGCCTCATTGCACGAACTTTGTGACATGGGACATGCTGATAAACATGGTAATTTATACACGTTATTCGAAGAATTAGGTGTCTTAAATAAAATAGGTTTTGTTGATGTTCCAGAAGCCTTTAGAGTAATAACTTTGGATGACCACTTAGATTATACGATGCCTTTTGGTATTGATAATTTCGTTAATAAAATGGAAGAATATGTTCTAGGTTCTCGCAAATCTATGGAGACTTTCTTTGCTCTAGGCAAAGAAATTAGTGCAGCTTTGAAATATTTAAATGTTTCACAAGGAAAACCTGAAACTAAAGTATTAATGTCTGATTATCCTAATTTTATGCGTGTTGCTGCCTATCCAGTTAATAAGGTATTAGACGCTATTAAAATGCCTAAAAAAGCCCAACAAATTTTAAACACTTATTGGTCTTACCTTGGTGCTCCTGAGGATAAATTATCTTTTATTCATTATGCTGTAATGGTTTATTTATACATAAATCTTAAAGCGCAAATTCCTACTAAACGTAGTAATGAAATAAGTGTTGTCCTTGCTGAAGAAATTAAGTCTTGTGGTGGTGATATTTGGTATGGTAGAGAAGTAAAAGAAATCAAGGTTGATAATAACCGTGTATGTGGTGTCGTTTTAGACAATGATGTTTTAATCAAAACAAATTATGTAATTAGCAATGCTTCACCACATAGCGTGTATGGTCACATGATTGATTCTAAAAATATACCAGCTGAAGCTTTGCAATTAGCTAATTCCCGTAAGCTATCTGGTCGAGGCTTTTCAATGTTTTTAGGTCTTAATAAATCAAAGGAAGAATTAGGTTTAACGGATTACAGCTATTTTATTTATAATTCTCTAGATACTACAAAAGAGTTTGCTAGAATGAATGATTTAAATAACTATAGTCAAGTTACAGTTTGCCTAAATAACGCATTACCAAATTGTTCACCTAAAGGTACGACAATAATGTATTTTACTAGTTTATATTTTGGTGATTGCTTTGATAAAGCCGTAACCGAAACTAATTATTTTGATTTAAAGGATCAACTAGCTGAAGGATTCATTAAGACTTTTGAAAAGGCAACAAACACTTCAATTCGACCTTATATTGAAGAAATAGAGGTTGCCACACCATTAACCTACGCTCACTATACCGATAGTCCAGATGGTACAATCTATGGCTATTTAACAGCCGACTTAGATAATATGATGCCAAGACTAATGCGAATGTATGATGAAGCCTATTTGAATGGCTTACAATTCTGTGGTGGTCATGCAATGCGTTCAAGTGGTTATAACTCTAGCTATTTATCTGGTGATGTGGCTGCTAAGTTAACCTTAAAAGCTATGAAGGAGGCTAAGTAATATGAAAGTTAAAGTTGGTTTAATCGGATTATTTGATATGCTAAAATTTAAAAATTTAGCTAAAAATCGTAAGGAGTTAATTGATTCAACTAGTGCTAAAGCCTTACCATATAGCTATGTTGTTAATGATTTGGCTAAATTATATCATCCATATAAGCAAAAATTAATTATTGAAAAAATAGTAGAAGAAGGTAAAGATGTTAAATCATTTATTTTAACCTCTAATGAAAAACTAGCCCCATTTAAAGCTGGTAGCTATATCTCAATTTACGTTCAAATAAATAACGAAATAGCCTCTAGAGCTTATTCATTATCTAGTTCACCACTTGATGTAGCTAAAGGCTTTTATCGTATCACTATCAAAAGAGCTCCTCATGGTTTAGTATCTAACTATATGCTAGATCATGCTAAGGTTGGTGATGAGTTATATGCTAGTGAACCTGGTGGCTTTTTGACCTATAATCGCTTAAGAGATGCTAAGAATGTTATTGCGGTAGCTGGTGGCGTTGGTATTACCCCATTTATTTCTATGGCAAAAGCGATAAACGATCATGTTGAAGACTTTAATTTAACCATCTTATATGGTGTTAATAAAAAAGAAGATATCATTTTTAAAGATGAAATTGATTATCTAAATAAAACAGATAAAGTTAAAATAGTTTATGTTTTTGCTAAAGAAGAAGTTCCTGGCTATCCTCACGGCTTTATTACTAGTGATTTAATTAAGCAATATGCTAAGGATGAATATAGTGTTTTTGCAACTGGCCCTAGAGGATTATTAGATAGTTTGGTAAATGAATTGCCAAAGCTTAATTTACCTAAGAAATACATTCGTTTAGAACAAAGTCCACTATGCTTAAAATCTGAACCAGTTGAATATAAAATTCGGGTTCATGTCAATGGTGAGGTTGTTGATATTAAAGCTAAATCAACTGAAACTATTCTTCAAGCCTTAGAGCATAGTAATATTTCTATTCGCAGTAAATGTCATTTAGGTGGTTGTGGTTTTTGTCGTTCTAAACTTATTAGTGGTTGTTACGAAGCAACTAAATTTGAAAATATCAAAGAAATTGACCGAAAGTTTAACTACATTCATCCATGCTGCTCTTATCCACGTAGCAACATGGAAATTGAAGTTTACGAATATTAATTAATTGGGGGAGTGTGAAATAATTCGAATTTTATCGGATTAATTTCCACTCTTTTTTCTTTTGCCCTTAAAATACAAATTAATA
>CALUXJ010000083.1 GCA_944324725.1 uncultured Acholeplasmatales bacterium | reverse complement strand
TTTACTTTTTTACAATGTCTTTACATTATGAAAAACAATTAGAATTCTATGCTTTTTGGTGTTCTAGGGAATGGAATTACATCACGTATGTTTTCTACCCCGGTAATATACATAAGTAATCTTTCAAAGCCCATACCAAAGCCACTATGAATGCAGCCACCATAACGACGTGTATCTAAATACCAGTCCATAGACTCAGGTTTAATGCCAAACTCCGCCATTCTACCTAATAATAAGTCCATTCTTTCTTCTCTTTGTGAACCACCACAAAGTTCACCAGAACCCGGTACTAATAAGTCAACAGCTGCCACTGTCTTTTTGTCGTCATTTAAACGCATATAGAAGGCTTTAATTTCTTCTGGCCAATCTTTAACAAACACTGGGCACTTGAAATAAGTTTCAGTCAAGTACTTCTCA
This sequence comes from uncultured Acholeplasmatales bacterium, assembly GCA_944324725.1. Lineage (GTDB taxonomy): Bacteria > Bacillota_I > Bacilli_A > Acholeplasmatales > Anaeroplasmataceae > CALUXS01. The sequence goes on along the minus strand of CALUXJ010000083.1, from coordinate 3,077 downwards.
TGTTCTCTACCTAAATCCTTACCATATTCAGGTTTGTCCTCAAAATCAACCTTAGCCTCTTTTAACAACGTAATTGCATCATGATGACTAATTCTAACAAAATCTTTATTTAAAACATTCTCTAGACGAGCAATCAAGCCTTTTTCAACAAATTTATCGAAGAAAGCCATCTCTTCTTTTGCATGTTCTAAAACATAGCGGATAATATATTTAACCATTTCTTCCATAATGTCCATATCGTCATTTAAATCAGCAAAAGCCATTTCCGGTTCAATCATCCAGAATTCACTAGCATGACGAAGGGTATTAGAGTTTTCTGCTCTAAAGGCTGGACCAAAGGTATAAACATTACTAAAAGCTAAAGCAAAAGCTTCTGCCTCTAATTGACCAGTAACTGTTAAGTTAGCTGGTTTACCAAAGAAGTCTTTTGTATAGTCGACCTCTTTGCCATTTAATTTAGCTAAATCTAGTGTAGTAACTTGGAACATTTGACCTGCGCCTTCACCATCATTAGCTGTTATGATTGGAGTATGTACATACAAAAATCGCTTTTCTTCGAAAAAGTGATGGATTGCTAAAGCACATACACTTCTAACTCTAAATACCGCATTAAACAGGTTAGTTCTTGGTCTTAGGTTAGCATGTTCCCGTAAAAATTCTCTTGTATGTCTTTTTGGTTGAATAGGATATGAATCATCACAACCACCTAAAAGCTTATAAGCTGTAGCCTTAACCTCAAAAGGTTGGGCATTATTAGGAGTTAAAACCACATTTCCTTTTACTTCAATAGACATACCAGCTCGTGCCTTACGAGCTTCTTCTACTCCTATTGTTGATTCATCATAAACGACTTGAATGGATTCAAAAAAAGTGCCATCATTTAACATTATAAAGCCGAATGATTTTTGATCTCTATTACTTCTAACCCAACCGCGAAGTAATACTTCTTTGCCTTCATATTTTTTAGCATCAGCAAAAATTTGATAAGATAAATCTCGCATTTTAGTTTCTCCTTTTTTACAACATAACGCTAAGGACGCCATAAAGCGCGGTACCACCTTAGTTCTAGATTGAATCTAGCCCTCAAATCTGTTAACGCCAGCCACGGATAGGTCTAATTGGTTCTTCTACCATTTGAAGATGTTGTCCGATAGCTTAGTTTATTTGTTTTCACCAACCACAAATTCTCTAAATGAAACTAACTGCTATCATTCTTCTTCGCATAACTTTAGTATCTCAATATAATGATACAATAAAATCTTAATTTTGTCTATAAAAAACATAAATTTTAAGTTGCTTTTGCTAAAATATAAATCTTAAATAATGGCTTAATTATAATAAAAATATCTATTTATTATCTAAAATGTAAGGTCAGTTTTACTATTTTATTTTATTAGTGTAAACAATTAAGAAATTTATCACACTTTTTTTAAACTTTTAAAAAATTATTGTATAAATAAAAAAGGTTGTCTTCTTTTAAGAAAACAACCAAATTCCCCTATTTTACAACAGCTAAACGGCCCAGGCCTAAAAGTGCACAAAGAGCAGAGCAAGCTAGACCTAAATATGAGCCAACTCCAGCTTGATAATAATCAGCTACCCCCATTGAATCAGCTCCTGCAAACCATACATAGTTTGGTGTAAATACAAACATTACTGCAGCGGCAATAAAGCATATAACACCTATTAAACCAAAAAGTTTAGATTTTGGAATATTAAGTATTACACCTGCAACCATTAAAATTAATGGAATTAAGGCAACAAAACTAAATTGAAGAATTTCTGTTACAATTGGCTGACCAAACACTTCTGTTGTATTGCTATAGCCAAAAACAATTTGCATGCCAGTAAATGGAGTCCCATTAGATAAAATATCATTTATTGCGTCTGTTATGTTACCAATGATTTGATCAAATATTCCATCACCACCACTGCTTTGTAGTTTCTTAATTACAACCGCATCTAGGAATAAGAATAGCGCTACTCCTAAGACCGCTACTACTAAAATAGCAATTGTTAGGTAAAGACCTAATTGGCCACTTTTTCTTTTACTTTTTGCCATAAAATTTACCTCCTAATAACCTTATTATACACTTAAAAGCGCATTTATTCAATATCGATATAATTTAAGACTAAAAAAAGCCATTGTTAGGCTTTTTCCTAAGAATGACTTTCTTCTGTTTCCATATGTTTATATTGGATTTCATAAAGGGAATAATATAGTCCCTTTTTCTTTAAAAGCTCTTGATGATTTCCTGATTCTACAATCTGACCTTTTTTCAAAACGAAGATGATATTTGCATGCTGAATGGTTGATAGCCGGTGGGCTACAACAAGCATAGTGCCAACATTCATCATCTTCTCTAGACTTTGCTGAATTAGGACCTCTGTTTCTGTATCAATATTAGCCGTTGCTTCATCTAAAATCATAATATTAGGTTTATGAATTACTGTTCTAGCGAAGCTTATTAATTGCCTTTCACCGGCTGAAAAATTAGCTCCCCTTTCTAAAACTTTATGATCATAGGCATCTGGCAATCTCTCAATGAAACGATCAGCATTAACATATTTAACCGCATCAATAACATCATCACGCGTAAAACGTGGATCTCTTAACGTAATATTAGTTTCAATTGAACCTGAGAACATAAAAACATCCTGTAGCATCTGCCCAATATGAGAACGTAGACTTTCAATTTTAATATCCATAATATCAATATCATCAATATAGATATGACCTTTTTGAATATCATAGTTACGGACAATCAAGGCCAAAATTGTCGTTTTTCCTGCCCCGGTTGCCCCAACAAAGGCTGCCGTTTGTTTAGGTAAAATAGTAAATGAAACGTCCTTTAATATCCAGTTTTCTGCATTATAAGCAAACCAAACATGATCAAAGACGATTTTACCCTTGAATTCTTTTATATCTCTAGCTTCTGGTTTATCTAAAACTACTTTTTCGGTATCCAAAACTGTTAAAATTTTTTCCGTTGAGGCAAAAGCTTGTTGTAATTGATTAAACAATTCAGCTAACTGCTGAATCGGATTAAAGAAGGAACTAATATAACTATAAAAGG
>CALUXJ010000082.1 GCA_944324725.1 uncultured Acholeplasmatales bacterium | reverse complement strand
GGCGAAGTAAATGAATGGCAATTACAGAGATTAAAAGAACTTAATGGTTTAAACGAAGAAAATGCAAAGATAATTGCCAAATATTCAGGTAAAACAGTAGAGGAAGTAAATAAAGTCTTTGATAGAGCTAGAGAAATAGGTATGACAAGAGATGAAACACTTATTCAAGAAGGTATTAAGTTAGGAATACTTAATGCAATAGAACCTGATACCGAAGAGTTGTTAGTTCGAAGTATTCTATCAAATGCTGTTGAAGAAATATTGACTACGTTTAATAAGCAAAATAATAGTCTTTTAGTAAGTGCTGGAGAAGAGTATAGGGATATAGTTAATAAAGTATCTTCCCAAGTTCTGGCAGGTACTAAAACCACTAATAAAGCTATGCAAGAGGCAGTCAGTCAATTAGCAGAAAAAGGCTTAACTGGTTTTACTGCTAGAAATGGTGCTAGATGGAATCCAGAAGGCTATACAAAGATGGTTATTCGTAGCAATACACAGAATACTATTAACCGTATTCAAGATGAGAGAATACGAGCTTGTGGTGGAGATTTCATAGAAATCAGCTCACATATTGGAGCTAGACCTTTATGTAGTCAAGACCAAGGACAAGTATTTTCATTAAGTGGGTATTCTGGCTATATAGAAGATTTAGACGGTGGCAAAGTTAAAGTTAGACCGTGGAGTTCTTCAACATATGGAAAGCCAGCTGGAATATTAGGAATCAATTGTCGTCATTCAAGATATATGTTTGTTCCTGACTTGTCAAAAAAAAGAGAAATGGATTTCACTAAAGCAGAAAATGACGAAATCTATATTGAAAGTCAGAAACAAAGATTGTATGAAAGGACTATCCGAAACAAAAAAAGAGAAATAGCAATGCTTAAACAAACAGGAGCAGAACCTAGTTATGTTAAGAGAAAACAAAATAGTTTAAGCAATACTAGAAAAGAATACCTAGAATTTTTAGATAAAACTGGCAGAACCAGAATAACAGCAAATGAGTGGATAGGAAGTATTAAATAGTTGGCATTCGTAAGATGTAAGTCCAATCTAACCTCGCCTTGTAGCTACCTTTATAGGTAGCATACTGATGATATATCCTACTTGGGCAAGTGTGTTAGTCTAAAGGGTTATAACTCTTATATCGTCAGTATGGTGCTTATAAATGCACTTTAGAACGAGTAATCGTTCTTTTATTATGTCCAACATAAAGACAATAAAGAATGGTTAAGTCCAACTTAATGACTTAAAAGAAGGGAGAATTTTATGGAACAAGAAAACGTTCAAAATGTTGAAGATACTAATGTAGAAACGACTGAAAATACAGAAACACAAACTGTAGAAGAAAAAGTGGAGAAAGCTTTTGCTACTCAAGAAGATTTTAATGAGGCTTTAAAAAAGGAAGTTGCTAGAAAGACTAGAAACTTACCAAGCAAAGAAGATTTAAAGGCTTTTAATGAGTGGAAAGAAAGTCAAAAAACAGAAGAAGATAAGAAAAATGAAATCTTACAAGAAAATGAAACTTTAAAAAAACAACTTGCTTATGCAGAAAATAAATCAGTAGTTGCAAATGCTGGTGTTGATTCTAAATTTCAAAAGTTTGTTTTATCAGAAGTTTCGGAAATGGGAGGAGAATTTGAAGATAATTTAAAAGATTATCTAAAAGAAAATCCTCAATTCTTAATTAGTAAAATTGAAACACCTAAAACAAATGGTGTAGCAACTAAAAAAATTAGCGATGATGCCGAAGATGGTGTTACTGCTATTTTAAAGCAAAAACACCCAGATTTATTTTAAGAAGGAGAGTGATTTAAAAGGCAAATGCTATTGGAACAAACGGTACTCATAAAAGACAAGAACGTTATGCAGACCAAATCGTTAAATTAATGAGACCATCTTTAAAAATTAGAAATACTTTTTCAAGGGATTATATTGGTAACCCAACTGCAGGAGCAGTAAATGTACCAGTTCGTAATACTGATGTTACTATGCGTGATTATGATATTAAAAACGGTCTAGCATTGGAGCAATCAGCAACTGATTACAAGAATATTCCTATTACAAAAAATAAAGGATTAAATGAATTAATCGATGGTTATGAAGCAGCAGCCGTTCCAGATAACTTAATGGCTCAAAGATTAGAAAGTGCTTCATATTCAAGTGCAAAAACTTTGGAAGATGATGCTATTTTAGCTTTAACTACTACTAATACCGCATCAACTCAACCTGATTGTACTAAAGAAAACGTTTATGAAAATATTGTTAAAGATATTGCTAACATTGCTAAATTAGGCGTTGATAAAAATCGTATGTATGTAGCAATTTCATATGATGTTGAAAGTATGTTACTTACTGATGAGAAATATTCTAATACCGCTTCACAAATTGGTGCAGAATTAGCTCGTGAAGGAGTAGTTAATAAAATTAATGGTGTTAAAGTTATTACCCAAGATTTAGGCGAAAGTGTTGAATATATCGTTTATGCAACTGAATGGTGCCAAGCTATTGATGAGTGGAAGGTTAATCCAGTTGTTGTTGATTTAACCACTGGTTCATCTGAATATATTGGTGCATCTGCATTAAAAGGACGTTTTGTTTATGAAGACGTTGTTACTGATGCTAAAGCTGTTATTGTTAAGAAAACAGCTAGTGAATAATTTTAGAAAGGAGTTAGATTATGGTTACAAAGGAAGAATATGAAGAATACTTTGGGCAGTCTGCTCCTTCTAATTTTTCAAGATTAGAATTTATAAGTTTGAATACAATTAAATCCATAATTACTAAACCTATTCCAAAAGAAGGTTGTCCTTGTTTTGAGGATTTTAAAAAAGCTATTTTTGAGCAGATTAATTTTTATGAGTTTAATTCAGACTTAATAACAGATTCATCTTCCGGTAGTTATACATTAGGTAGCTATTCAGAGGGTGGAACAGATAAAAACGAAACATCTAATAGCATGAGTAGGGTAAGTCCTGTAGCTTATGAAATTCTTTTAAATTGTGGCTTGTTACAAAGCCAGTTAGGAGGTTGTTGTTTATGGTAAAGTACAAAATGGGAGCAATTATTAAAGAAGTTCCCAAAGGTTCTGAAAAATGGTATAAAATGGCTGGCTGGAAGAAATTAGAAACAAAAAAATCAGAAAACAAGGAAGAAAAAAATGATAAAACCGATTCCAAAAAGACTACTACCACATAATTGCACTTATAAAGAGTATTTAGGTAATACTGGAGAGGGTGATGAGTGGGGAGTAGATGCTCCACTTAAATTTGTTAAAATCGAAGAGAAAACGCAGTTAAAAGTTACCTCAAACGGTCGTGAAATCGTTGGTAATGCTCGTTTATTTTACGATTTAACTAATTCTAGTGGTTTGTCTGCTAAACCTATTCAAAATAGCAAGATTATCTTTAAAGGCAGAGAATACCTAGTAGTAGATACTGATGTTTTATGTGGTGAAGAAGATAGCCCACATCATTATGAGGTAATGCTTAAATGAAAAAATTTAATAATGCAGAAGATGCTTTTAATTGGGCAAAAGATGTTATCGAAAAAGGT
>CALUXJ010000081.1 GCA_944324725.1 uncultured Acholeplasmatales bacterium | reverse complement strand
CATAGTTAAAATAGCTATATATCAAGGCTAAGGCTATAAAAACGAAACGAATAAGAGCATCAAAAGTAACTTCTTTAAAAATATATTGTTGCCATATTAACTTGTTAGCATTAAGCTTTACGGCTTCATCTAAATATTTTTTACAACTCTTCTTCATTACCTTCGCGACCAAACATCCTATCTAATTCTGCCAAAGTAACTAAAACTTCACGGCCCTTAGTCGAACCTGTTTTCGGGCCTAAAATACGGCGTTGTTCTAATAAGCTAACAATTCTTTGGGCTCGGTTGAAGCCAAAGCCAAAGCTATTTTGAATACTATTTATGGAAGCTTGACCCTCTATAATACAATATTTAGCCACTTCATAAATTGTACTTTCAGCCTCTTGTGCGGCTTCTTTATACTGTGGAGCTTCTGCCATTTGCTTTTGTAAATCAGCATGTGTAAAAATGTAATCTGGACCTGCTTCAGCACGGATGAAATCACATACATCGTTAATTTCATCATCAGAAATATAAGCTCCTTGAACTCTAATTGGCTCATCATTATCCTTTATTAGCATATCACCCTTACCTAATAAAGTTTCAGCACCACCCTCATCTAAAATAGTATTACTATCGACGAAGGAAGCTACCCTAAAGCCGATTCGACATGGAATATTAGCTTTAATATTACCTGAAACAATTTGCACGGTTGGTCGTTGTGTTGCCACAATTAGATGAATACCTGCTGCTCTAGCCTTTTGCGTTATACGTTTAATTGAATCTTCAACATCACTTGAGCAAGTCATCATTAAGTCAGCCAATTCATCAATTACAATTACAATATATGGCATATGCTCTAAAGTTGGATTATTACTAGCTTTACGATTATAATCTTCGATATTTTTAACATGAGCCTTAGCTAAACGATCATATCTTCTTTCCATTTCATCAACTGACCATTTTAAGGCTATTGAAGCCATTTCTGGTTCATTAATTACTGGTGTTACTAGATGGGGAATCTCTTCATAGAAACTCATCTCAACCTTTTTAGGATCGACTAAAATCAATTTTAAATCGCTCGGTTTATTTTTTACTAGTAAGCTAATTAAGATAGTATTCATACAAACAGATTTACCACTTTTTGTCGCACCACCAACTAACAAGTGTGGCATATCATCAATGGCCTTATAGATTGTCTCACCATCAATATTTTTACCTAAAGCTACGCGAAGAGGTCTATTATCTTCAACAAAGCTTTCATCAACAATATCGCCAAAATAAACCGTTTCCGCCTTATCATTCGGCACCTCAATACCAACTGTTTTTTTACCAGGAATTGGAGCTAAAATTCTAATTGATTTTGCTCTTAATTCCATTTGAAAATTATCATAAAGATTAGAAACCTTATTAACCTTTACCCCAGATTGAAGCATTATTTCATAACGAGTGAAAGCAGGTCCTTTGACATAGTTGACTACTTCACCCTCAACGTCAAAGTCCCTTAGTAATTTATTAATTACTTCCTTCTTTTCAATAACCCATTCCGGTACTTCATCGGTGCTTGTTTCCGAATGCTTAAATAAACTTAAAGGTGGTAGCTGATAATTATTTGGGGACTCGGCAACTTCTTCTGGGCTAGCTGTTGGCTCTAAATCATCCAAATCAAAGTCTAAATTTAGTTTAACCTCTTTTTCCTTAACTGGTTGCGTTGGTGTAAGCTCTGGTGCTGGCTCCGTAACTGGAGAAGTTGGAATAGTTTTTTTAACAATAGGAGTTGGTACTGGTTCTGTTCTTTTTGGCTCTGGGTCACGATAATAAATATGACTTTCTGTTGGTTTAACAGTTCTAAAGCTCAAATCAAGTGTTTCATCATCTTGTTCAATTGGGGCTTCTACCTTAACCTCTTCTTCATATTTTATCCCTAAAACCTCTTCTCGCTTTTGCTCGTTTAAAATCTTAAAATCATAATATTTAGTACCATGCTGTCTAATCAATTCCTCATCTGAAATATGTTTTTCAGTTTTCGGTCTAAAGGCATCATAGGCCTTATCAACATCGACTGTTCCCTTATTATCTGGTACAAGTATTTTATCTTTAACCTTACTACCAAAATAAGGGGAGGCAGCAATTGTTCTTTCGAAACCTGGCTTAGTTTTTTTCAAGCCTTCGTAACGCGCATCAATTTGCGGAATCTTAAATTTTTCTTCCACAATAATTTTGCGACCCTTATTCTTCATGTGCAAGCACCTCCATTGCTTCAAGTTCTTTAATTTGCTGACTAGTAGCATCAATATCTTCTTCTACTTGAAAAACCTTTTTTGAATAAATCTTATAAGTTTCTTCACCGACGATACCTATAACAACTACGCACATTTTGTTTATTAAAATGTTAAATGTACCATCAACTACTAATTTCTTTGCCCACCAAAGCGGGTTAATTAGATTAATAACCTTTTTTGCCGCTTGCCAGGTTGATTTTAAACGATAACGTTTAGTTGCTTTAATTATTTCACTTTCCTCAATAACCCGTTTAGTATCAGCTAAACTTAATAATGTTGCTACTTTAATTTTCCTTAAAAAGCTTATCCCCTTATAATCAAGCATTTCATCTACTCGCTTGCGAATATAATCAATTAATAACATCATTTCATCAATAGATAATTCAAAAAGGGGGTGTTTTGAATCAGGGAAGAAATCTAGCGCTGTATCATAAACTAGTTTAGTACAAAGCTCATACGCATAACTAATACTTTTTGAGCCTTTGGTTCTTTTTTCTTTAAAGGCCTGTTGTGTCAAATCAATCCGCTTCAAGGCTTCTTCTTTACTTATATGAGCCTTTGTCTTAACAATTTTATTTTTCTTTTTAACATTTATTAGAACATAGAGCAAATAAATTAAGAACAAAATAATAAAGCCTGTTACTACTCCACAAAAAAAGCCTATAATCATTGACCAATCAAACTTTAATTCTAGCGCTAACATTCCTTCACCTCCATTTCCCTATATTATAGCATTATTTATTATAAAAATCTTCCAAAATAATAATTTTGCTTTATAAATTCTCATAAATGTGATATATTTCTTTTATAGGTGATGTTTTATGAAAAAAATAGTCTTTCTTGATATTCAAAATACCATTTTACCAATGGTTAAAGTTTTAACAGCTGAGCAGTTATGCATGCTCAAATATATTAATGAACACTATCATTTATTTTTGTGTTCAAGTGTTTTTGCCTCTGACATTGAATATTTTAATCAAATCAATGGTCTAAACCTAAATTACATTGCCAATAGTGGAGCCGTTTTAAAATATAATGGTGATATTTATACTGCTCCTTTTAAAGCTGATTTATCAGCCATTGAAAACTATAAAAATGATGTTGTTTTCTTATTTTATGAAGAAAATGGTAACTTTTTTATCTATAATTATGAGGAACGGCTAAAAAGCCTCTACCCTATTTCGCCAAAACAAACAACTATTATCAAGGATTTTAAAGCTTTTAAGAAACAAGATTTTACCGAAATCTTATATTGCATTAATAAAAATAGCACCGGCTTAGCTAGTCTTTATAAGCGACCTGAAATTAATTTAAAAATTATTGGTGAAGATCATACAAA
>CALUXJ010000080.1 GCA_944324725.1 uncultured Acholeplasmatales bacterium | reverse complement strand
TATTAATTTGTATTTTAAGGGCAAAAGAAAAAAGAGTGGAAATTAATCCGATAAAATTCGAATTATTTCACACTCCCATTACTTAATAAATCCTTAATAACGTCTAAATCTAAGCGATAAGCAACCAGCTCTAAGGTAGATAGCTTATCAATCCCATTTTTTAAATAACGTCTAACAGTTCGTGGATCAACAGCTAAAATATTAGCTAATTCTTCTTGGGTTATGCTGCGTTTCACAATAATTTTGCGTAAGTTGTTGCTAGCAATCTTGGCCAATTCACTCATATAGCCCAACCACATCCTTCTACTTATATTGTAAAACATTTTATTTACTAAATAATAGGTCACAAATTACCCTAAAAGAAAACCACCTTCAACTAAGGAAGGTGGTTATTAAATCCACATCTAGCACACTAGCTATATATTCTAAAGTTGCCAAACTATTGATACCTGATTGTTCATAGCGTCTAATAGTTCTTTCCTCACAATGCAAATAATCGGCTAACTCTTGTTGAGTCATTTGTCTAGCTATCCGCACCTTTTTTAGATTTAAGCCGGCTAGTTTGGCTAATTTATATTGCATCTTTGTCCTCCTTTGCTTAGGACAAAGCCTTAAAACGCTCCGGAGAGATGCATCTATATTATAACTAATATTTTATTTACTAGCAACTTTAATTTGATAATGACCCGTATCAGGGTTTAAATAAATTTCCGCCCCTGGAGTATAAATTATGGTTATTTGATAGCTAAAATAAAAATATTTAACTAATCTATAGATAACAATTTCTAAAATTAAACTAAACAAACTCAAACCTAAAAAGGCATAGCTCTTAGTAATAGCATCCATAAAAAGAAAACCGACCTGCGTTAAGATCCCTACGCCAAAAGCTAACCAGGCAGGAATACTTAATTCGCGACTATTTGTGTAGTAACCAAAACGATTAAGACGAAAGTAATTAATTTTACGTTTAATACAAATATTAAAAGGTAGAAGCTTGTCGGTTAAAAATATTCTAATAACATAATATAAATAAGGGATACCATAAAAACAAAAGCCAATAATAAGCAATTGACAATAACCCGCATAAAGCCTATATTGATAAGTAAGGTCACAGGCATTTAAAATGATAACTAATCCCAGTAATATTACAATTAAAATGGGAATTCTAGCAAACGCCTTATCACTCAAACTAGAAATAATTTTTTTCGGATAAGCTTGATAGATAGAACGCATATTAATTGGACTAGAAGTTGGTTTTGCTTCATTAACTATTAATTCTTTTTTCAAATCTTGCACAAGCTTTTCATTTTGATTATAAATACTTATTACATATTCATTTGCATTAATATGCCAAACTTTAAAATGATAAAAAGCATTAATCTTATTAATTAACTCATACAAAATTGTCATATAATTAATGACGTTATCTAATTGAATAGTCTTTTCTAAATTATGCTTATGTTTATTAATTTTTATGGCATAATCTTTAATTTTATTTTGCAAAGTAGAATCAAGTTCAATATTATTTGTCAAAAAACTTCGAAAATTTGGATTATCAATTAAACTAGTGATTGAAGCTTTAGGTTGGTGGCTAATATTATTATTTTTAGCTAGGCTTTTTAATAATTCTTCGACAAAATTATTATAGGCATCATAAAAAGTACTATTACAAGCTTTAATAGTCGCAATTAAGGTCATATATCTAATTCTTAAATCTTTACTAAAACTAAAAATCGAAGCCATAATATTCATCCTTTGCTAAATGTATTTTAAAACAATACTTTAAAGATAGCAAATAAAAAAAGCTCCTAAGAGCTTAAAATCTAATAATATGGCGCTCTCGATGCGAATCGAACGCACGACTTCAACCTTCGGAGGGTTGCACTCTATCCTCTGAGTTACGAGAGCACAATATATATTATAACTTATTTGGGGAAAGTTTAGCAACAAAATAATTAATTAATTTTTGTTCTTCAGCTGTCACAACATGACTTTTTAAATAAATCAAATTAAAAGCTCTAGTCAAATCAGCATCAACTATCTTAATCTTTTTCAGTTCTTTACTAGCTAAAAAGTTAGTAGCTACACTATCTGGGACTATTCCAACACCTAAATTATGACTAACAAAATCAATAACACTTAAATTGGTACTAGCCTCGCAATAAGGATTATAAGATAGGCCCCTACTTTGCAACAAATTATCAACAAATAGTCGCGTACCACTAAATTGGTCACGTAATATTAGCGGATATTTAACTAATTCAGCCAAACTAATAGTTGGTTGAATAGCATAATTTTTACCCGCAATGACAACTAGCTTATCATCCCTAAGCTTTAAACTAACTAGATTTAAATTATTAGCTTCCGCCTCAATAATGCCTAAATCAAAATCACCATTTAAAATCCCGGCTATAATTTTGGAAGAAATTATAACATTAAAGTGAAAACTAAAATCCGTCTTAGCTTCATAATTACTGATTAAATTTGCTAAATAATTTTCCCCCATACTCAAGCTACAGGCTAAATTTAATTTTGGCTTATTTGAAAGATTATTTGCTTTGGCTTCAAAAAGAGTTACATCATTAATAATTTGCTTGGCATAGCGAACTAAATCCTTACCAGCCTCTGTTAAAATTAGACGTTGTTTCACTCTTTTAAAGAGCTTAACATTATATTCGCTTTCTAATTCCTTAATAGCTTGACTAACCGAAGGCTGAGCAAGATACATTTCTTTAGCAGTCTTGGTCACATTTAAATTTTTGGCTACATTTATAAAGATGCTTAACTGTCTAATATTCATTATATCACCTATAATAATTTTATTATAAACTTAATAATATTATACTATTTTTATTATAAATAATAAAGGTGTATGATATTAATGCTAAAAGGGGGCAGTAAAATGGCATATTTAGATTTGTTTTGGACTTTTTTTAAATTAGGGCTTTTCACCTTTGGTGGGGGCTACGCTATGATAGGTCAGCTAAAAGATATTGTTGTTGAAAAGAAAAAATGGATAACTGAGGAAGAATTATTAGAGATTTGTGCTATTGCCGAATCTACCCCAGGTCCAGTAGCTATTAATCTCTCAACTTGTATTGGCTACCGTAATAAAAAACTATTAGGGAGTATCGTTTCAACCATCGCCGTTGTATTACCATCATTTATTATCATCTTTATTATTTCTTTATTCTTAGCTGCCTTTATGCAAAATATTTATGTACAGTATGCTTTTATAGGGATTAATGCTTGTGTAGCCTTTTTAATTATTAAGGCTGGAGTCGAGATGTTTATTAACTTACGTAAAAGTTGGTGGCAAATATTACTAACCTTAGTAGTTATTACCTTAATGATTTTATTTGAACTATATAACATTGATTTTTCTTCTATTTACTTAATACTTATTGGTGCTTTTTTAGGAGTTGTCATTATAAGTATTCAAAAAGGTAAAGAGGAAAAAGAAAAGGAGGACGTAAAATGATTTTTTGGCAACTATTTTATGAATTTTTCCTCATTGGACTTTTCACCTTTGGTGGGGGCTATGCCATGATTCCCTTAATTAAGGATGCTGTCTTAAAACACAACTGGTTATCAGAAACCGCCTTTTATGATTTCATTGGTGTTTGCGAATCAACTCCTGG
>CALUXJ010000079.1 GCA_944324725.1 uncultured Acholeplasmatales bacterium | reverse complement strand
CTTAGGTGTTTTTTCCATCCGGCTACGTAAGGCTAGTACCTCCGTGAAAAAGGAGCGCCAAAAGAAGCGTTCATAGGTTTTACGCCGATATATTTGTTTCAAATCAATTTGATTTTGCGGAAAATGCATAGTTAATAAATATTCACTATACGGCAACAGTTGATACTTTTGCACAAGATTTTCTGGCAAACGATCTATAGGAGCAGTAAAATGCAAAAAAGCTTGATAAATAAGTTTGGATAAATTGGCGTCATTAATACCTTTAATTTTATATAACACTTTAATTTCTTGGGGTTTAGTGACAAAGATTTTACTAACTAAAAAATAGTTTTTAGCTGAAACGTATTTAGCATAAACATAAATATCTTTATTTTTTCGTAAAACATATTCTAAATATTCTTTAGTAAAAATAATAAACCTATAGCGTTTGCCTAAAAAAGTAGCAATAAAAATAAGCATTAGACTCTTATTAGGCATTTTTGTCAGCTTTGCCACCTGAATGTCTGTAATATGTAACAAACCCTCTTCTTCCTTTATCGTTGTTACTAATTCTAAAGATAGGTATTGGGCAGGTTCTAAAAGAATTAAATCCTGGGCCGTTTTAATGCCTAATTTATTTAGTTTTTCTAATGTTTTAGGACCGAGTCCCTTTAATTCACTTAGTTCCATTTTGTCTCCAATAAAAGAAAAAGGACCGCAGTCCTTTCCTATTCTACTGATATAATGTAAGAATAAATATCTTGTTTACCATCAATGACTTCAACATCAATATCTGGGGCAACTTCGTTACAGTAATCTGCTAAAGCCTCTACCTCTTCTTTAGTCACATCTTGACCATAGAAAATGGTAACTATTTCGCTGTCTTCTTTAATTAAGGCTGCTAATAGCTTTTGAGAAGCTTCAGCCTTATCTTTACATGAAACGATAATTTTACCATCCGCAATTCCCATGTAGTCATCAACAGCAATCTTAACCCCGTTAATTTCTGTATCTCTGATTGAATATGTGACCTCACCAGAACCGACATTTTTAATCGCCTTAGTCATTTCTTCAACATTTTCATCAATTTCAACATTTTGATCATAAACCATTAAAGATGCATAACCTTGAGCAATCGTTTTAGTCTTTAAAACCCGAACATTAGTATCCTTACATAAAGAAACTGATTGTTCAGCAGCCATAATAACATTTGAGTTATTAGGAATGATAATAACGTTGTTAGCATTAACCTTGTTAATTGCATCAACAAAGTCATTTGTAGATGGGTTCATTGTTTGACCACCCTCTATTACATAATCAACACCTAAGTCCTTAAATGTTTGTGTAATACCATCACCAAAACAAACTGCCACTAAAGCATATTTTTTCTTTGGTTTTTTGGAATAAACTCCACCTTCAAGTTCAGTATGTTTAATTCGTAAATTTTCAATCTTAATAGCTAAAAATTCACCATATCTTTGGGCATAGTCAACAACTCGACCAGGCTTATTAGTATGAATATGTAATTTATAAAGATTATCATCTACTGTCGTAATTAAAGTATCACCTAATAAAGATAAAGGAGCTTTAATATCAGATTCATTAAAGGAATCCTTGTTATTTAGTTCAATGATAAATTCAACGCAGTAAGCAAAGGCTGGTTTCGTTTCTTTTGGTTTAGCCTCTTCATTTTCAATAATCTTACCCTCAAGGGCTAGAAGCATACCTTCAACAATTTTAACAAAACCTGTACCACCACTATCAACAACACCAGCTTCTTTTAATACTGGTAATAAATTTGGGGTGTTGTCTAATGATTTTTGGGCCTCTACTAAATAAAAACTTAACATTGCTGTAATATCGGAAAATTCGTTTTTATGAGCTTCTGTATTACAAGCAGCTTCTCTAACAACCGTTAAAATAGTTCCCTCAACTGGTTCCATAACTGCCTTATAAGCTACTTTATAACCAGAAATTAATACATTTAAGAAATCGTCTTTATCTAAAACATCTTTGTTTATTTCCTTGATTGCTACATAAAGTCCCCTAAAAAATTGAGAAAGGATTACACCTGAATTTCCCCTAGCTCCCATTAAGCAACCACGTGATAAAATCTTTGCCACTTCTACAATTGAGGTACTTTGACAATTGTTCATTTCTCTAACACCTGACATAACTGTCATTTGCATATTAGTACCTGTATCACCATCTGGAACTGGGAAGACATTTAGTTCATCTACCTCCTGATGATGATTTTTTAAATTAATGGCTCCATTCATTACCATCTTTTTTAGTAATGGGACATCTATACCAAGAATAGCCATATATACCTCCATATTTACTTTTGATCTATTTCAATTTTAATTATTATCTATGTTCATGTTTTTTTAATTTTCTTATGCAAACTATTATCTAATTAATTAACACCCCTTGTTAAAAAATTATACCATAAGAAAAAAGAAATGTAAAATACTTATTACATTCGCAACTAAATTATATCTAAATTTGACATTCAAGTCAAATAAAATTATTAAATAAAAAATAATTTACTTGATTTTTTCTTATAAATAAGATAAAATGTTATAGTCTTTATAGAATATGTGAGGTGAAATTATGGCAAAATGTTATTTTACTGGTAAAACTACTGTAACAGGTAATCGTAGAAGTCATGCTTTAAATGCTACTCGTCGTACTTGGAAAGCAAATCTTCAAACAGTACGTATTAAAGATGAAAATGGTAATGTTGTAAAGGTTAAAGTTTCTGCAAGAGCTTTAAAAAAAGGCAATATTGAAAGAGCATAATTTAATCTTGATATAAAAAAGGCACCTAAAGTGCCTTTTTTATTGCTGTAAACTATTTATTTTATCCGCCAAAGTTAAGGCCTTAGCCCAATAGTAGTTAAAACGTTCATCTTTTGGCATATTGTATTTATAGTGAATAGCTATCCATTCCGTATATTCAAAAAATATGAATAAATCTAAATCTTTTAAATATTTTTCTAAACTAATATTATGCTTAGCAATTAAGATTTCATAATAATATTTAATGGCCCAATTCTTATCCTTTCTGCTCAAATAAAATAAATAATCCTTTTCTGGTTTTGTATGAGCTATTAGGCGAGCAAAGCTAACTAAATAAGGTAAAATCCCACCATATTCAAAGTCAATAAAATACGCCTCATTATTACTTATTAACACATTAAATGGCAGTAGGTCGTCATGATTAAAGGTACATGAAACATTTTGATAACAGGCTAAAAACTTTTGATAGGTTGGATAGAAGGGAGTGTTCTTTAGATGCTCCCCTCTTTTTAATCTACTAATTAGAGAATCCTCTATATTTTCACCAATTTTTTCTGCTGTTTGCCAATATCTATCCTGTAATTTGGCTAAAGCATTAAGAACAAGTTTTAAATCAGTTCGTTTACCTTGCATTAAGTTATGACCAGGTAGGTAATTTATTAATATATAAAGCTTTCTATAATAAGTTAAACTAGCATATAATTGGGGGACATTTTCTTTAATTTTTTGATAAACATCAATTTCATTTGGGGTACCATGTTTTAAAATATACGTTTCATTAATTAGCCACACTTGATAATAGGCCTCATCATCTTCATGTTTTATTTGCTTAATTGTCTCTATTTTTACCACTGGTAACATCTTATTACAACGTGTCGTGATACTTTTCTCTGGGCTAT
>CALUXJ010000078.1 GCA_944324725.1 uncultured Acholeplasmatales bacterium | reverse complement strand
GATGCTGTCTTAAAACACAACTGGTTATCAGAAACCGCCTTTTATGATTTCATTGGTGTTTGCGAATCAACTCCTGGTCCCGTGGCTGTTAATATGGCTACCTATATTGGTTCAACACAGGCTGGTATTTTAGGTTCTATTGTCGCTACTGTGGCGGTTGTTCTCCCCTCTTTTATTATCATTGTTTTAATTACAGCTATTTTAAAAAATTTTATTAAGAACAAATATGTTCAACGCGCACTCGAAGGAATTAAAGCCGTTGTTTTAGGCCTTATTATTGCAACTGGCTTAGTTCTTTTAATCACTTGCCTAGGTTATAAGTCTTTAACTAGCTTCCACTTTGATTATATATCATTAATTATCCTAAGTATTTTAGTCATTATTTATTTTGGCTTCTTTTTGATTACGAAAAAAAAGATTAGCACTATAAAGCTAATCCTTATTTCTATTGTCATTGGCATTGCCGTTTGCCAAATTGCTAGTCTACTTGGTGTAGCGTAGCCAAACTGTATCTCCAGGCAAAATATTGACGTCTTTAACTTTAAAATATTTAGGGAAAGCACTAATATCTTCTGTCCCAACAATACCTATTTCTTGGCGTCCTCCTTGGACTCCTGGACATATTATAATACTTAATTCATCAACTAAATCTTGGGCCATAAATAAAGCATTGATTTGAGCACCACCACAAAGCATAAAGGTCTCAATATCAAGCTTTTTTATTTTTTCTAAAAATAAATTTAAATCTAGTTCTTGTTTGCCACAGAAAATATAAGATATTCCCTTACTATCTAAATAAGTTAATAATCTACGATCGACACTTTCTGTTAAAACGCTAACTAAACGACTATTATGGCCTGCATAATCGTTATAAACATCCGTAAAAAATAATCTCCCTTTCCGGTCAAAAGCAAAGCAATAAATTTCATCTTTAATAACCTTATCAACGAGTTTCCCTTCCTTAGGCGCATAATTGTCAAGATTAACATTTGCATCTGATAAATACATAAATGTTGCTCTACCACAACCCCAAGCCTTAGCCATACTAAAGGTCTTCTCGTCATAAATATTACCTGCTATTTCGCAATCAGGATACTTAGGTAAATCTGTAATGGTTTTACCATCAATTGTCATATACATATGACAAATAACTTTAGCTCTATTCATTATTTCACCTCACCTAATTTTAATAAATTGTTAGCTTGATTGCCAATACTTCCTATTTATGAATAACTATTCATTTAATTTATTGTTTTGTTATTTCCTAAAATATGGTATATAACAAAAGATACATTAAGCAACAAAATAAAACCTGCTAAGATTGTAATAAAAACTAAAATTAGATAAGCTACTCCATATGCACTAGCCATATAAAATTCTAATATCAATTCCTGATTATTTGACAGACTGGCCTTGGAAAAACTATTTCTAAAAACCAAGGTAAAAACTAACAAAACTACAAAAATAGCAACTGAAATGCCTAGTCTAATAATACTTGACTTATTTATTTTCTTCATTTTTTACCTCCCCAAACAAATGATAACATGCTATTAAAAAGGCCCCATTACCTGGTAAATAAAGTGGTAATTTATCCTCTTCTGGTTTTTGCATGTTATGACCATTCTTTAAATAGGTATTTTTGCCATAATTAGAAAGAAGAATATTTTGAGCCCTCGCATCTTCACCTAAATTAGCTAAACACATACTTAAGCTTGGAAAATCCCAACCCCACATTCTATCAAATTGCCAAACCTTTAAAACCTTATTAAGAGTATTTGTCATAATTTCCTTATCAAGCCGTTCACTCTTAAAAAAACTATAAGGTAATATTGGTAATGGATGATCATAGTTATATTTAGTATAAGTAGCACAATTATCTAAGCAAGCTTCATAAGCATCTTGATAAATTTGAGCCTTAACCGCCTTTTTAACTATATCCTTCATTAAAGGTGTAGCATAGTTATATTTGTCAGCTAAGCTAAATATATAACAAAAGTATTCTACTTCAAAAATTGGACTACGGGTCTGATTAGGATCAAAACACTCCTGAGCGGGAATTAGGGGGTAATCTAGATAATAAGTATCATTTTCCAAATAAAAGAAACTAGCTAAACAAGCTAAACTATCTCTAATTAACTTGTCATATTTATTTAAAGAAAAGTTTGGATTTAACCTTTTAATTTCTAAAAGCATAAAAACTAAGTGGGGTTGTTGCCAAACTAATAGTGGGCCAATATTTGATGGTGAGTCTAGACCACTAGGATCTGTCATTTTAGGCCATCTACAACCTGAAAAACCGTTTAATTTAGCTCTTTTTAGAGCCATGTCATAAATGGAGAAATAATAATCTAAACTTGGTAAAACCTCTTCATAACAACCATAGTAAATCAAACCCAAATGATGGTACAAATGCATCTCTAAATGAAATTTATTATACCAACTATTTAAAGTCAAACCTGTTTCAGCTGGAGGGTAGTCACCACAAGAATTAATTCTAATTAAATATAGTGATAAAATAATTCTTCTATTAATTTCTTTATTATTGCTTAAATAGGGTTTTGCCTTTAGAAAGAATTTGCTAATATCTACATTCTTATTAACGTGCTCATTAATAGTAAGACTTATAGCTAAATCACAAATATTACTACTAAATTCTAAATAGTCACCAAATAGTGTAGCTATACCCGTGGTTTGAACTTTAAGTTTATCTTCACGATAACAATCTTTAATTATTAATATTTGATTATTAAAACTTAGACTACCAGTAAAGAAATCCTCCTCACCCTTTTGATTGTAGCTAGCTGTTTTAGTCTCTAATCTTACTTCTAACCCTTCTAGTAAAAGCTGTGATTTAATCCTTATAACTAAGGTGTCACTACTATTTTCTACCTTTGTCACAACTTGGACTTCGTGATTAAAAATGTGAAAACTAGAATATAGAGTAGCGGTAAACAAATCTAAAGTTTGTTGAACTAAGCTTATATCTTCTTTCACTATTTTTTGACCTTGATAATAAAAGGCTAGACTAAACATATTGTATTTAAAATAATTAGTTCTTAAATTATCATAAGCTACCGGATTAAGAGTTCTATCTGTTTGGTAATAAACATTTCTATTATGAGCTTTATAGCTAACATAAGGTAATTGACCACTTGGCTTTTTATAAGCAAATTTTTCACTCATACTAAGTAGGGGAATAACATCATAGTCTTCCTTTAAGGTTTGTAGGCCTGTAACATCACAGGTAAAAACAAAATGACCATTCCCAACTGATAGGGGACAATATTTATCTATACTTTCGTTTTTAATATTATATTTTTCAACTACTTCTTTTTTCATATGACCCTCGATATTCTCTTCTTTAGTAAAATTCTACCATTTTTTTACTAAGATAGCAAAAAAGAATGGCTTAACCATTCTTTTCCAAAATAGCGTTTTTCTTTTTGATTAGCCAAAGGATAGCTAAAGTTAATAGAACAATGAGCAAAAGAAACTCAATCACGCCCAAAAATATAACCAACACTATAGAATAAAGGTAATGAGCAATCGTGTAATATTCGGGTAAATTAGCTAAATCAATGACTCTATAAATTAAAAAGCCTAAAATGATAGCTACTACTATACATAGAACGCTAACTACTATCAACAGGATAGAATGCAGTTTTTTAGAAATAATACCACTCCCTTACAAACATTGTTTTGAAATTAAACCGATACATCTATCTTAAAAACTAGAA
>CALUXJ010000077.1 GCA_944324725.1 uncultured Acholeplasmatales bacterium | reverse complement strand
GAAGCAATGCAACCCGTATTTAAAGAAGTCGTAGACTTCTTTTTTTATAGCTTATTTTAAAGTTTTTTGTTATAATATTGCCTAGGAGGTTTTTAAATGAAGATCTTACATGAAGATATTAATAAAATATTAGATGAAGCTAGTATGATAAGTCTTAGTAAGGGTATGACATCTATTGATACCGGAATTATCTTTTTAGCTATCATCAATTTCTTAAACAATTCCAAAAATAAAGATTATTTTGATTTAAAGGCATCAGTCTTTAAAATTTTAAATAGATACAATTTAAATTATGTAGTTATTGATAACGCATATAATGCTATTTTCCCACCACTGGAGGCTTTGCCTTTTGAAACTGACACTACTTTAGCTCCTGATAGCTTAAATGTTATTGAGCAGTTAAAGAAGAAAGCTAGTGATGAAGAAAGAACTATGGGTTTAACTGACCTCGTAACAACTTTATTTGTCAATGTTGAATATGAATTATTTAATGTTTTAGACAAAGCAAATTTGATGATGCAGGCGGAATACGAAAAGGCAGTAGCTAATAAGGTTGAAGCTAAAGATTTACCAGATAACGGCTTTTCGGTTCTTAATTTATATCAAGAATTTAGTCAAGAAATGGCTAAATATAGTATTCGAGAAATTAAATCTTTAGAAGACGATAAGCTCAAAAAGTATTTGACCAACATTAATAAGTATGTTTTAAAACACAAGGATATGTGTTTTATTGGAATGGAAAATGAATTTTTAGCTTTAGAGGTAGCTTTATCTGGTAGAACTAAACGCAGTGCTGTTTTAGTTGGTCCGGCAGGGACTGGTAAAACAACTTTAGTTTATATGTTGGCTCAAGCTATTAACAAAAATGATGAAAAGCTGGCTAAAGATTTAAAAAATAAGGTTATTTATGAGATGCATTTGGATGCTTTAGTGGCTGGTAGTCAGTTTAGAGGACAATTTGAACAACGTATTTTAAATATTTTAGATACGGTTTCTAAGCTAGATAATGTTATCTTATTTATAGACGAAATGCATACTTTAGTGCGTTCAGGTGGTAATGAAGGCGACCTAACAGCGGCCAATATTATTAAACCTTATTTATCGCGTGGGGATATTCAAGTAATCGGGGCTACTACTAATGATGAATTTAATGAATATTTAGAAAAGGATAAAGCTATTTCTAGACGTTTTGTTAAGGTGTTAGTAGAAGAACCAACTAAAGAAGAAACTATTAAAATTATGAATGCTACTCTAGCAGTTAATGAAAATTATTTCGGTAAGGAAATGCAAGAGGCTTTAGTTGAAAAAATATATGACCTATCTTTACAATACAATATGCATTCAGCTAACCCAGATAAGGCGTTAACTATGCTTGAAAGTGCTTTTGCTTATTCTAAGGTTTGTAAGGCTAATGATAAAGAAGTAGTGTTAGATGATGTGATTGAATCAATTAAGGTTCAATTTAATATTAATATGTCTGATACTAAGGTCAAAGATACAAAAAGAGAATTGGAACAAAATGTTTTAGGCCAAGCTGGGCCTTTAAAAAATGTTTTAGATTATCTTAATATGATTGAATTAAATATTGTTGACCCAGAAAAACCTAAATGTAGTTTACTTTTTGCTGGTCCTAGTGGAACAGGAAAGACTTTTACAGCTAAATTAATTGCTAAGAATTTTACTGGTAGTGATCGTAATTTGATTACTGTTGAAGGTTCACAGCTTCAACAAGAAACAGCAGTTAACTACCTTTTTGGTAGTGATCCTGGTTATGTCGGTTTTAAACAAACAAGTGATTTCTTAGCTAAAGTAAAACAAAATCCTAATTGTGTTGTGTTATTTGATGAAATAGAAAAAGCTCATTCATCTGTTTTTAAATCATTGCTTAATATTTTAGATGAAGGTTATGCAACAGATAAGGGTGGCAATAAGGTAAGCTTTAGAAATGCTATCATTATCTTTACGACTAACCTTGGTTTTGGTAGTAACAATAAGAAGGGAACTGCCTTCATGAGCAGTGGTAAGTCGGATAGTGAATCAGCTATTGATGCCATCAATAATCATTTTTCCCCAGAATTCTTGGGTCGTATTGATAAAATAATCGTCTTTAATCGTTTGACAGATCTAGTATCTAACGAGTTGATTAAACGTTATCAAGAAAAGTATGAAAAGCTTAGTGGTATTAAGGTTAACTTTACAAGAACAGATATCAAAAAGATTAAAGATGAAGCTAACATTCATGATTTTGGCGCTCGTAATTTAGATCATATTGTTAAATTGGCAGTTTTAAATAAAGTCCTTAAGGAGGAAGAAAAAGATGGAAGAAACTAAATTAAATGTTTGGAATATTGAAGAACAACTATTACAATCTCGGATTATCAAAATTGATGGTGAAATTAACACCGCCATGGCTCAAAGAGTAACATCATATTTAGATGTTTTGGCTAATGATGATCCTAACGCGGTTATTAAATTAGAGATTTGTTCAGGTGGTGGTAGTGTTTTAGATGGTTTTGCGATTGTTGATAAAATCAGAGAAATACCTAACCCAGTTGTAGCTTTTAATACGGGGCTTTGTGCTTCTATGGCTACTATTATTAGTTCAGTATGTGATTATGCTTATGGTTCAGAAAATGCCCAATTTATGATTCATGAATTAGCTAGTGGTGTTGAAGGTAAATTTAGAGTTTTAAAGAATTCAGTTGAATTTGATGAAAAGTTAAATAAACGTTTATTCGCTATTTTAAGCCGTAAAACAGGTAAAACAGAAGAAGAATTAATGAATATTGCTACCTATGATTTTTGGATGAATTCTGAGGAAGCTTTAGCCTTTGGTTTAATTGATGCAATTAGAAAACCAGTTAAAAAGAATACTAAGGTTTTAGATGATTTTATCAAGGAATTAGATAAGGAGTAATTATGCCAATCAAGAACTTGGATGATTCCTTATTTACTGAAAAACCAGAGACTAATAAGGCTAAACCAAAGCCAGAATTAAATTTTAGCGCGGATAATACTAGTGAAATTTATAACGAAATTAATAAATTTATGGCTGATATGCCTCAAGATATGCTAGATAAATTTAAAGATTTTTCCGACAATTTATCTAGTAAATTAGAGGATGTCAATTTAGCGGATTTATTTAACGTAGAGGTAAACAAGGTAGAAATTAAAAGTCCAGTTGTGACTAAGCTCTTTCAAGCTATCGCTAGATTTAATGAAACGGAATTAAAGGATGAAAAAATTGTTAATAAAATAAATGAATTAACGAATTATTTAAATGATTATAAAAATGGCAATTTAGCTAGTCCTAAGGAAGAGATAAAAGAAGAAATAAAAGCTCCAACGGCTGATGAGTATATTGCCAAGGTTAAAGAATTTAAGGACCCACTTTTAGAACTATTAGTTAGTGAATTTATTCCGGCTGATTTTATTAAGGCCTATAATTTTGTTGCTAATGGTTCTAATTATGCCACAGAAGATTTAAGTAATTTAGTTTTAACTAACCCTTTAACTAACGAAAAATTAGATTTAAGTAATGCTAAGCTAGTATATGGCAACCAAGAGACGCGAACGAATAGTGTATTAGCGGATAGAGTATTGTTATATCTAGATAAAAATGATACTAGTACATATATCATTTTATTTGCTTATAATGATGAAGGAAACTATAAGTTTTATATTCCTAAATTTGCTAATTATGCCTTATTAAATATTAAAGATAAGGTTGTATTACATAATGTGAGACAGGCTTTCTTTAAATATAAAAATGTTAAGGCTTGCTTAGAACAAATTGAGACAATTTTTGTGCTTAAAAAGCCTAACTCACAATATCCACTTTTAACTTTAGGACAAGTACTAAAAAATGATCCGTATTATATGGGTGATAGTTTAATTAATATTGGCTTTTTTTCCTTTGCGGATGGTAGTCAATCCTTTAGACAAAAGTTTGATATTTCCGATACGACAATTAGTTTTTATCTAAAAATAAAAGCTGATTTAAGCGAAGAAAAAACTAATTATTTAGTACAAGAATTAAAAAACTTTGACTTTACCAAATCTATTTTAAATAATTATGAATTGAAGTATAATAATCTAAAGAATTATTTATACATTGAATTATAGCACTTCCACTTGGAAGTGTTTTCTTTTTATATTTTTGGCACTTTTTATTGACAGTGCCAAATAATAAGTATATAATATGTTTGCACAATGAGATAAGGAGTGCAAAGTAGGTGAACGAATATGATTTCTGATAGGCGAAGTGTTTTCCTGAGTTTTACAGTTGTTATGCTATAAAGTGAGAAAAATGCTAAAATGCGTATATTTTCTCACTTTTTTCTTTATT
>CALUXJ010000076.1 GCA_944324725.1 uncultured Acholeplasmatales bacterium | reverse complement strand
AATTTGTATTTTAAGGGCAAAAGAAAAAAGAGTGGAAATTAATCCGATAAAATTCGAATTATTTCACACTCCCTTTACTAGTCTAAGCTAAAGGTGCTAATTCAATAATAAATATATTGGCTGTATCTCCTTTAGTGATTGTTACATTTTCTTCAACCTCAATAGTTAGGTTGCCATCACTGCCAATAGTGTGATTTTCACCATTAATTTTTATTCTCTTACCTGCACTTTGGCCTGTATAAATAGTTAATTTTTGCTTAGTATTGACAATAATCTCAATTTTAGTACTTGATTCAATTTTTAGGCATGTTGTATATGTTTGACCATTATAAATGACACTACCCTTCGAATCACTAGTATTACCAACAACCGAAATTAATTCACAATTAGCATAATTGGTCGCCTCATCACCAAAACTTATAACTGTAATTACGCTATTTAGTTCTTCTAGTTTTTGCATTATTTGCGTGTATAATTCTTTTTCAGCTATTGATAATAAGCTTAGTTGTTCAGCTGTAAAGCTTTCATAAGTATTTTTCAATTGATTTAATTCACTACTCATAGCTAAAGTAATTTCTACACCCTCATATGCTAATAAGTCAACTTTAAATTCATATAAAAGAACATATGCCTCTAGTTTCTTTAAACCATTTTCTAATTTATTAACTAGGTCATTTGGTATTTCCTTCATTTGTTCTTCTAAAGCAAGATAAGCTTCATTAGTTGCCAAATATTTATTGTACAAATCATTTACTTCTATGCTATTTGTTACATCAATGCTATCAACATTAGTTAAGCTGTTAATTTGCTTTGCCACACTTTCAACCGCAAAACTTGCAAATGTTTCCTCAGCTTCTACTAAAATAGTGTAGTTCTTAACCAATCCTTGAAGACTTGGATATAAGCTATTATATGCTGTTCGAGCAGCACTTATCACAATGTAACTATCTACTGTTACTTCGCCAATTTCGTTAATTAATTGTTCGACATTTGCTACTAACAAAGCATTTAACTGATTAATTGCATCTTCTAATTTATTAACCAAAGTAGCTGAGAATTCCTTTTTTTCTGTATCTGTTAATGCATCATATGCTAACTTAGCCTCATTAACTAATTCTTGATCATTTATAGTGATATTATTAGGCAAATTATTTATAGCCTCTATTGCCGCATTCACTCTTAGTTCACTAGAGGCAGCCGTATTATTAAAAGTAATAGAAGTTATTGTAAATTCCTTATCCTTTATACCTGAAGCTATAACATATGTTCCAGCTGGCAATACTAATCTTACTGTACCATTTATCTTTGATGCATAACTTTTACCAAAGGTATCAATTAACTCACCCGCGGCTGCTCCTGAACCAGAACCATCTAAAACTAACTCAGCTTCACTTGTTAAAGTAAAGGTTACCAATTGCCCCTTACCTTTTATAGTGCCACTAGATGTGCCTGTAATATTTGTGAAGACAACGTTATTTACTATTGACATTGCTCCCTTACTAACTTGGCTTAAATCGATTTTTAAGCCTTCTTCAGGAATTGATAATGATGCAGTCGGAGTTGTTTCATTCATTACTGGTGCTTCTTGTGGTCCTTGATTATGGACACCAGCCTTTATAATAACTTCTTGTCTTGCTGTGACTGAATCTGTCAAATAATAATCATTATAATAGAATAATTTGGCATCAGTATCAAAGGTTGAATAATCTATTCCATTATAGCCACATTTATTTGTAACTTCTTGTTCTCTTGTTAAAACTTGAGTTGGAATGTCATCGTAACAAGCATAGAATGTATTACCAAAGAACTTGACAGTTCCGCCAGAACCACTAATTATATTTTTACAACCATCAAAATAATTATTTTCAGCAAAAATGTAACAATTAGCTCTTGGACTCATTACATAGCTGAGAGTACTACCTGGTGTAGCAGAAATATAATTGTTGTAGTAATGAACATTGGCTTGTCTTGTTAAAGGTATCCGTGATGAACAGTTATACCACCAATTATGATGCATAGAAATATTATATTGTAATGAGGAATCACTAGATCCAATCAAATTAGTTTTATGGCAACCCTCTAGATAATTATAACTAAATGTATAGTACATACCACGTTTGAAATCACAAGAGCCATCGCCTTCAGCCTTATCTGACTCAGCTGGTTTGCCACAATAGCCTGGAAGGAAAGTATTGTTATGTATCCAGCAACGCTGAACAGGAACCGTAATAGTACTACCTTCCTGAATACCCTCCATGCCAACTGCATCTTCTGGATAATTAGCAAATGTAATATTTCTTACTTCAAAGCTTTCCCCCATCTTGACACCATATTTTGTGTCTTGACCAGTATTAGCTATAAAGTGAACACCCCAACCAAACATCTGAGCATCTGGACCAATACCTTCTATAGTTAAATTATAAGCATCACTAATTCTTGCCATTCGGCCATTATCACCCACCGAACCACCATTTTCAGTCGAATCATAGGCTGTCAATCCTTCAATTAAACTCTTTGTTGGATCACTAGCTTCCGCAGTCACCTTACCAATAATTCTAATAGCTACGGCACCATAATCATCGCACAATGCTCTAATGCCATAAGTTGCTTTATCACTATATTGTCTATTATTTAATAAATATCCAATACTTTTTGCAGTACCAGGCATAAAGTATTTGCTAATATCTATCTTAGTGTAAGAATTAGTTGTTTTATTAAATTTATATGCAGCATCACTAATATCATTTTTATTAGCATCTGTGACATAAATTACGACTGCATTGTCCTTTAAGGTACCATCGTCTAGATATGCACCAATACCATTACTATAATTAAAGTGGGCATAGCCAGAACGATCATAAGCGGCAACCGCTTGTTCCTTTAAAATAATTTCACTATCACCAACTTCAAGCTTTAAGACATAATTACCGGCACTAACTCCAATTATATCTATTCTTACCTGATTATTAACTAGGCGAATTAAATCAGTAGCTACTTCATAGTAATTATTTGTTCCACTTAAAGCATAGTATGCCTTAAGACCATCTGTACTATCTAAATCCAAAATAGCATATAATCCCTCTTCATAGCTTCCGTATTCTAAAACCATTTCTTCAGCAATTGGATCATAATAGTAATCACAACCTTGACAATGATGGTTCTCATCAAATTGATGAGCTTCCTTAG
Source organism: uncultured Acholeplasmatales bacterium (assembly GCA_944324725.1). Taxonomy (GTDB): domain Bacteria; phylum Bacillota_I; class Bacilli_A; order Acholeplasmatales; family Anaeroplasmataceae; genus CALUXS01. The sequence continues at coordinate 1,194 of CALUXJ010000076.1, read as the reverse complement.
CAAAAATACTTCCGCACATTATGCATTGATTATAGTGATATTGAGCATCATATTTTTGAACTAACTCATGCTCTACTTTAGACAAGGTTATTTCTGTAACCTCTAATGTAGCCTTTGAATCGCTAAAATATTTATGGCAATCTTTACAATAATAATATTCAACATTTCCTTCTTTTTCACAAGTTGCATCAACACGTGGATAATAAATCAAATTATGTTTTGATTGAGCCATAATTTCATCAAATGTTATGGCATTCTGGCATAGTTCATCCAAAAAATAAGTATCACATGATTCACAGTACCAATAATCTATTTGATGAGCAACACAAACGTTTGTTGTCAGCTTTTCGACATTATGAGTATGGCCTGGAACATAAGAACAAACTATACATTTTCCATCAACTAGATCATGGGTACCTAATTCTAATTTTTCGCTACAATTGATACAAATTTCCCAATGCTCACTTTCATTATATGACCATGTTGTTGATACTTGATGACCAGTAGCAGCAATTATAACATTGTCAACTTTGCTTGTTTTTGCTTCATCAGCATATTTTTGCTGACATTCATTACATTCCCAATACTCAATGTTACCATCTTCCATACAAGTCGCTGGTACTGCTGCATGGTAGCTAAATTCACTACAAACATGAGGTAATTTGTGTTCAACCACCATTAATTGAGCAATTCGAATCGAATTAACACTTCTTATTTCATATTTTCCTGGTAATAGGTTATCAACTTTAATTGTTAAAACCTGACCATTACTTATATTAATAGTATAAACTTCTTCACCCGTTTCAATATTAACTAATGATAATGTGGAACCATTGCCACTTGCTCCCTTTATAGTTGCAGATAAGGACGCTAAATCTCCACCTGCTAAAAAACTAATTAGTTTGCCTTGAGTATTTACTACTGGTCCTGATAAACCTGCGTTAGATGTTTCAAAATATACACCTTTTGAAATTGTGAAATACCCATCATTATCATCTATTGTTGTTTTAGAGGCGCTAGTTGTACCATATTTTTCTATAAAATAATTGTAATTAAGTTCTTTATTTGTATCCTCATATGTAATTTCTTCATAACTACATACTAGGCATTTACTATTAACCATTTCATGTTCAGCTTCATCTAATTTATCCCCACAAACTAAACACTTATGATAGTGATTGGTTGCATCATAGT
>CALUXJ010000075.1 GCA_944324725.1 uncultured Acholeplasmatales bacterium | reverse complement strand
TTTGAACTACCAGGTATACCAAGTAAAACCTTGTAGGTTGGTCTTAAGGTATTAGGGTTAAATTCTACACTAGCATGTAAAATACCTTCTTCTTGATAGGCATAATTTTTTAAATCCGTATAATGGGTAGTTATTATGGCTTTAGCCCCCACTTCTTTTAAATGACTAATAATGGCTATCGCTAAAGCACTCCCCTCTTTAGGATCAGTACCAGAGCCTAATTCATCTAACAAAACTAAACTATTAGATAAATCATTAGCTAAAATGCCAATTACCTTCGTAATATGACTAGAAAAAGTTGACAAGCTTTCTTCTATACTTTGTTCGTCACCAATATCTGCTAAAATATGGTTAAATACTTGAAAGGTACTTTCCTTTTTCGCATCTGGAAAGATTCCACATTGGACCATTACTGATAATAAACCAACTGTTTTAAGTGTAACTGTCTTACCACCCGTATTAGGACCAGTTATTATAATAATGCTGTCATTTTTTTGCATCTTAATACTAATTGGGACAACCTTGTCCTTGCTAATTAAAGGGTGACAAACATTATTTAAGTTGAAACTATTATCTTGACTTAACTTAGGACGAGGAAATTCTTTGGAATAGTTTGCTTTAGCAAAAATCATATCCAATGTAGTGAGAATATGTAAATTGTTAGTCAAATCATCACTATTAGAGGCAATTAGTAAAGACAACTCTTCTAAGATTTTTTTAATTTCCTGTTTTTCTTCTTCTCTAATACTATCTAGTTCATTAGCTATAACAAAGCTTTCTTCTGGTTCTATGTAACAAGTGGTATTAGAACTAGATATATCATGCACAATACCTTTAAAAGTATTTTTATATTCAATCTTAACCGGTAAACACATCCGGTTATCTCTTATGACAATCAATAATTCATTTAGCTTACTAGCATTAGTTTGCATTATTGAATTAAGCGTTTGCCGCAATCTATTCTCAGCAAATACTAACTTCCGTCTTATTTGAAATAAATTCTTAGACGCTTGATCTAAAATTTTACCTTCATTAGAAACAGCTAAACTTAATAAATTTTTAAGTTTATTTAAATTTATTAGTTGATCACTATATTTTTTAAGTTCGACAAAATCTTCTTTATTTTCTAAATATATATTATTTAAATATTTATTAATTTCTAAACTGGTATTAACTAAAATTAAGACATTAAGAATCTCTTCTACACTTAAGACGCCACCCTTAGTTACGCGCGCTAAAGATTTAGCAACCATTCCGTAATTAGAATAAGGTAAAGCCCCGTATTTAACAAGTACCTTAATGGCCTCATCAGTCTCATTTAAGAGCTGGTTAACCTCGTTTCTATCTGTAGAAATAGGACTATTTTCTAGCATTTCTTTAGCATCTTCGGTAAAGCAATAATTTTTAACTTTAGCCAATACTTTATCAAATTCTAAAGTTTTAATATCAAACATTCTATCTACCTTCAATATAGTTATGATTACTATTTAGACGCTCATAGGTAATAAAATTGATGCCATATAAAACCTGTTCTGGGCGCACAAAGGCTATTTCCGATTCATTTAGATAAACTAGTAGAGAACGGGAATTAGGATAGATTAAGCATAATTTAACCACACTTTTTTTCTCATCATGAGGGTTAAAGTTAACAAAATCAACTACATTAGGCCAAAACCTAATTTTTTCATCCTGAGCCTCTGTCTTATATTGCCATAAGTAACGACTATTAATAGATATTTCATAGCAATTATAGTTATATAAGACCTTAACATAATAGATAGTGGTTAAGGTTTCTAAATAATAATCATAACAATTATTTTTATCTTTATTTTTTTGAAATTTATTAGCTGGACTTTTATGTTCATTTAAAATTTGCGTAAATAAGCTTTCAATTTTGTAATGGGCGGTTTTAACCCGTTTAAAAGCATAGCCTAAATAAGAAATGATTACCACAAAAACCAAGCATAGCACAATTATTCCAATTAGATATATAATTTGCAAATTATACCTCCTGGATTTGTTGAGTAGTTACTCCATTATCAATAATTTTTTGAACAGTTTCCCCTAAATCAAAGGTGTTTTCATTTTCATACATTTCCTTAGTAATTGGCTTATGGATTAATAACTTAACCTTTGTTTTATGCCAAGGGAAATTTTTACTGATTTTACTAGAGCCAATAATACTTACGGGACTAACCGTAGCTCCTGCTTTAGTTGCTAGTTTAAAGGAACCAGCTTTAAAACCAACCATTGTTTCATATTCTCTAGTTTTGATGCCACCTTCAGGGAAAATAATCATATTATAGCCACCCTTAACTAGCTTAATGGCATGAAGCAAAGCTTTAACCCCTTCTCTTTCATTTTCTCTATCAAGCGGAACAACTTCAAAATTTTTCATAATAATTTTTAAAATTGGAACCTTGGCTAAATCCTTTTTAGCTACCGCAGACATAACGCGATGATATGCTAAATATACTAAAATAACATCACAGTTAGACTTATGATTACCATAAACAACAAAAGTTTCACTAGGAATATTTTCTTTGCCCTCAACCTCAAATTTAATTCGTAAAATAATCCGGACAAACTCTAGGAGATGCCACAATATTTTATGATTAATTTTGTTGTCATAGCGACATTTTCCAACAATAAATATAAATAATAAAACTAATAAAACTAGCCAAATAACACTACTTAAAAAGCCAAGGAAAACATATAAAATAATAAACCATAAGCTTCCTAAAGCTAGTAGTGACCATAAATAACTAAATAAAGCTGTAAATAATATAAGAAAAATAATAACAGCCATTCTATCTTATCCTTTCATAAACATTATAAATAACTTTTTCTGTTTCTCTTTTACTCTTTAAGTGATATTCTTGCCAGTTAACACTTGGAAAATAAGTATCACCTTCATAATTGCCCTTAATGATAGAAACATATAAATAATCAGCAAATGGAAGAGCAAGCTTATAAATGGTAGCCCCACCTACAACAAATAAATCTTCCTTATTATTTTTTAAAAAGCTGGTAACATCACTAACCTTAATCGCATCGCTAAAGCTACGTTCACTAAGACTAGCAACGTAGATTTTACCATATGGCAAAGGTTTAGTTTTATAATAACTTTTTAATGAGTCATAGGTGTTTTCCCCCATTAAAACAGTTTGACCTTTAGTTTTTTCTTTATAATAAAGTAAATCCTCTTTAACATGCCAAGGAATTTTATTATCCTTACCAATTAAATTAGTTTCACTCATTGCCCAAATTAAGGAAATCATACTGCCACCTTGCCTTTTATACCTTTATAAGGATCATAACCTACTAATTCAAAATCTTCATATTTAAAATCAAAAATAGATTTTACGTTAGGGTTAATTTTCATTTGTGGTAAAGGACGTGGAGTTCTCTTTAGTTGACGATTTACTTGCTCAAGATGATTTAAATAAATATGAGCATCACCTAAAGTATGAACAAAATCCCCAGGCTCAAGACCACAAACCTGAGCAATCATCATTGTAAATAAACTATAGGAAGCAATGTTAAAAGGAACACCTAAAAAGACATCCCCAGAACGTTGATAAAGTTGACAAGATAGTTTTCCCTCATTAACATAAAACTGCATAAAACTATGACAAGGAGGTAAAGCCATATCAGCTACTTCTTTAGGATTCCAAGCAGAGATAATAAGACGTCTTGAATTAGGGTTAGCTTTGATTTCCTTAATTAAATTACTTAACTGATCAACCCCGTCAAAATTACGCCATTGCTTGCCATATACTGGGCCTAAATCACCCCATACTTCAGCAAATTTTTCATCATTTTTAATCTTTTCAGCAAATTCTTCGATAGTCTCGCCTTGAAAATCCTTACTTTTACTATATTTAGCATAAGGCCAATCATTCCAAATCCGCACATCATTTAAAACGAGTGGTCTAATATTAGTAGAGCCAGAAATAAACCATAGTAATTCATGGATAATACTCTTTAAATGAACTCTTTTTGTAGTTAAAAGAGGAAAGCCCTCACTTAAATTAAAACGCATTTGATAACCAAATACGGAAATAGTTCCTGTTCCCGTCCGATCGGCTTTTTGATGACCATTTTCTAAAATATAACGACATAAGTCTAAATATTGTTTCATTTTCTTTTCCTTTCCCTTAAGCTATCGCGTCTCTTTTGCCTAAACATTTTTTTAACCTCAGCATTAAAATTATTCTCTACATAATCTAATATCTTTTCATCTTTAAAAGACATTTCGGTCAATAACCAGGCTAAAGCCATATTTACATAATAAGTATCTAGCTTAACGTTTTTAATTAACTCTAATATTTTAGCATATAATTCTATATTTTTAAATTGTGTAAGCAAAATAATTATGCCAGTTCTAACA
>CALUXJ010000074.1 GCA_944324725.1 uncultured Acholeplasmatales bacterium | reverse complement strand
TGCCTTCATCTTTTTCACCTTAGATAAGATAAGCTAATAAGCTAGTAATTCCCAAAAAAATGACATATTCTAACAAAATATAATAATTCATTCTAAAATGTTGATATTTAAAATAGGTATATGCCACATAAACAACTATCAAGGTCAAATTAATTATGAGAGCTAAGTAACCTACCTCATAATTACCTAATAATAAAATCAAAAACAAATAAATGGGTTGTAATATCTTGTAAGCAAAGACGCTGTCTGTCTTCTCCCCAATTAATTCAGGTTTTAGACGATTAACTCGGTAAATTGTCATGATATGTAAAATCACACAAATGCCAAAACCCAAAAACAAGGCAAGGTAATTATCGAAATCCTGTCCAAACCGATTAAACGCATATTGAACAAAGTACTTAGTCATTTTATCTGTTTGACCTATAAAACTTATTTTGCTCCAATCTACTAATAATTCTTCGCTACGAAGGCCAAAATAAGCCACTAATATTAAAGCTGCTGGAAGAGCTAAATAAGCAAGGGATAAAGCAATAGCGTCTCGCAAGTTATAAGCCCGACTAGCAATAAAACTTTGAAAAAAGTAAACTGAAACAAATATTAAATCAATTAGTCCTAAATAGGCAAATAAATAGCCATAATTTAAAATGACCTGTTTTAAATATAAAACTAATATTCCAAGCGTAATTGCAATACTATATATTAATACACAACAAAATAAATGCATATATGTAGTTGTGCGATATATATTAGCCCGGGAATCTGGTAAGGAAAAATAAATATTAGTGACATTTTTAAAATAATATTGCTTAAAATCCCAAATTGGTAAAACATAGGCCAAAGAAATGTATAAAACTGTAGGAATATAGATGATATCTAATAGAATAGCTTTATTTTGATTATTAACAAAAAGATTTAAAACTGGAAATACAACTATAAATAATATTAGTAATAAAAGATATAGATATTTATGCTTGTGGAAAGCGTAGTTTAAATAATTTAAATTCATCGCAAAACCTCCATTTGATAGACTATCCAATCTTCAAAAGGAACCTCGGTAAGCTCTAAAAATTGATGTTCTCTAAGCGTATAGCAAATTTGTTCTTTATTACTATAAACATCTAGTCGCATAAAATCGGTAGTTTCTTCTTTTTTTAAAATATAAAGCTCATCTAGTTTATAACTAACACCTGGTTTTTTCAAGCAATATACCCGGTAAATTGGATCCTTTTTAGTAGCATTATCATTTAAAGTAATTAATTTTCCTTCTTCAAGATAGCCAATGGCATCACAAATATTAGATAACTCACGTAAACTATGACTTGTTAAAACAATATTGATTGGTTTAGTTAAAATTAAATGTCTTAATTCTTCTTTGAAGATACGTTTACAAACCGGATCAAGACCATCAAATGTTTCATCTAGTAGTAATAGTTTGGGACTAATTGCTAGCGCGATGGCCAAAAATACTCTTTTTAGTTTTCCTTTAGATAGATGAAAAAGAGCGTCATTTAACTTAAGTTCAAATAAGTCCAATAAGTAATTAAAGTAATTATAATTTATTTGATAAAAGGATGAATAAAATTTATAAATACTTTTAACAGTTGAACCTGGTTCAAAATAAGGTGTATCCGAAATGAAGACAATGTCTTTCTTAGCCCACATATTGCCATAAATTGTCTCATTACCTAATAATATAGTTCCAGCATCTGGTTTTAGAATACCACTACACAAACGTAAAAGGGTAGTTTTGCCAACGCCATTAACACCGACAATACCAAAAACAGTATTAGGTTTAACTGTAAAGCTACAATCATCTATCACTAGATGACCATTTAGCGTTTTATTAACATGTAAAAGATCTAACATATAAATCACCTAGTATGACTAGAATTCCTTTCGTTTAATATCTATTAAATTATACCATAATTTTGGGATAAGAAAAGAAAAAACTAAGAATAAAATCTTAGTTTTCATTAATAGCTTTTTTCTTCTTTAAATCTTGATAATAAAATAAAGTAAATAACAATATTAAAATTCCTGATATCATCATTATAAAGTAATCAAAATTACAATCAAAGGAGTAACAAGCCCAATCTTCATCATAGGTAATACTGCAGCTTTCAATATACATTCCTAGACCATAACCAAAATTGATAAAGCCTAACATTAATAAGCAATAAACTTTTTTCATGCTCTACCTCCATTTGCCTCAATATAGAAAAATTTAGGGGCTTTACTATATAAGATAACAAATACAATAATACAAATTATAATATTAGGGAAGCAATATAATCCGTTGTAGATGAATGAATACATTGCTGCTGAAACAGACATATCAAAAATTTCATCTTTTGGCCAGAATAAAACCCCCGCTAAAAAATGACAGAAAAATTTACCTAAACCACCAACTAAAGTAGCAAGACAAACAATGCCAATATTATAGCCTTTAGATTTATTTGCATTTAAGAAATGATGACCAATACCAGCTAATAGACCAACCATCATATAAGTGATTGTATAATCTAATAAGATTTGTAAGAATACCCGATACCAATCACTACTTATAGCAGTAACGCCACCTAACATTTGTAATAAACCAGTTATTAAACCACAAATACCACCACAAATAACGCCTCTTCTTAAAGCGATAATAATGATTGGTACCATAGCAAAACCAATACTTCCACCATTAGCAAAGAATGGTGCAAATCCCCAAACCTTTTCTTGAATAAAGTCGAGGATAAACGCAATTGCGGCAAAAATAGCAATTTCGGCAATTGCTCTTGTGTCTAACACACCTTTTTTCATATTTTTCTCCTTTATAAATAAAAAAATGTCCGTTTAGGACAATGCTAAAAAGGATATCATTCCCTACGCTAGCATTACCTAGATCAGGTCAATGGGTCGACTCTTCGTCCTCTCAGCCTTATGGCTCCCCGTATGACGCAAGTATTATAGCACAAACGTCTAATAAAAAAAAGGTGAATAATCACCTTAATTATCATTTTTGCTAAAAATAATTAGACCAGAACCAGCAAAAGTAACCTTAGCCTTAGTAGCTACCACTTCATTTGATATGCATAAATTATCATATTCTTTAAAAATATAGTTAGCTAAATCATATTTGAAGCCAGATAAACTGATATGACTACCCGCCTTAGCAAATATAGAAACATATTTATAATTATCTTTAATAATTTCTAGTTCAGCTGGTAATTGATGGATTTTACTTTTGTTGTCTTGGATTAAGACATAGGGATAGCGCATTAATAAATTGAGATTAGCTAGTAAATGCTCAATCCGGTTACCACCTATCCCCCCATGAATAATTATTTTTGTCGCATCTTGGAACATATTTATAGCATGTTCCGTATCTGTATCATCCTTAATTGGATTAAGTTTAGTAATGTTTTTAACCTTTTGCGAAAGGTAATCATAATCGGCTTGACTAATTGAATCAAAATCACCCACAGCATAATCAAGCTTTATACCTTTATTTAAAGCATCAAGACTACCTTTATCAATTCCTACCTTAATGCTATCTGCTAATAGCTCTAATTTTTCTTCTTGAAAAGGTAAAATTAGTTCGTAAATCATTTTAAATAGACGATAGTTGCTCCGTTAAGCCCTTCGCCTTCACCACCATATCTAAAGCTTTTAACATTCGGATTATGTTTTAATAATTCTTGAACTCGTTGTCTTACTACACCTTGACCATAACCATGAACAATACTAACTGTTTCATAGTTTGACAAAGTGGCTTTATCAATAAATTCTTCGACTAAATCCTTAATTTCTTCGTAGCGTTTACCCCGTAAATCGAGGCGCATACTAGCACCAGATACACTATTATACCCCGTTAATTTAGGTTTTTTTACTTCTTTTTTCTCTTTAACTTCCGTTTTTATTAAATCCTTTAATTTAAAATCCATCGTAAATTGACCAAAATTAACTTTATAACGATCTTTGTTAATGGCTAAAATTTTACCGACCTTGCCATAAGGAATAATTTTAACGAAATCGCCAACTGCTAAATTGTCTTTAAAAATATGCTCATCAACTTCACTAGAAGCTAGCGTATTAACCTTATTTTTGATATTAGCGATTACATGGTCTTTAACATTTTCCGCTTTAGCTTCCTTAAGTTCATCAAGTAAAGCTTTCGCATCAGCCTTAGCTTGTTCAATAATTTTATCAGCTTCAGCTTTGGCTTTTTTAATAAACTTTAAGCGTTCAGTTTCTAAATATTCCTTTTCTTTACTTACTTCTTGTAGTTTAACTGCTAATTGGGCGTTATTAGCCTCTAACTCCTCGGTTTGTTTTTGGAGTTCTTCCATTTTATCTTCATAATTTAAAATATCTTGATTGATAGGTCCGCTAGCTACTATGCCTTTAGCAGTTTGAATAATAGCTGCATCTAAGCCAAGATTTTTTGCAATATCTAGGGCATTTGAACTACCAGGTATACCAAGTAAAACCTTGTAGGTTGGTCTTAAGGTATTAGGGTTAAATTCTACACTAGCATTTAAAATACCTTCTTCTT
>CALUXJ010000073.1 GCA_944324725.1 uncultured Acholeplasmatales bacterium | reverse complement strand
AACTAAAGAAGAGATAAAAAAGATAAATACATAGGTATGGCAAAATAAAAAGGTTATACTTGTAAGCATAACCTCTTGTCAACTCATCCCATTAGAATTTTAACAAACTAGATTTGGAAAAATCCGGATATCCATTGCAAAAAATTAAATATAAAGTTATAATTTTAAAAAGTTTAGAGGAGTAGCATATGAAAAAACCCAAAGTTTCGATAGCCAAAAAAGGAGCTATGTTTAATATTTTATGGTTACTGGTAGAAAACCCAGCCCGTTTAGATTATTATCGTGTTCAAGATATTAGAGAACAACTTTTAAATGAATTTGGTATCAAATTAGACTATAAGACAATTTTAGATTATCTAAATACTTTAATGGAATTAGAATTAGATATTCAAATTGGTCATGAATATAATAAAGGTTATTATGTCAAAAAAAGAATCATTGATGAAAATGAACGTAATGTTTTATTTAACGCTTTAAATAGTGAAAAAACTTTAGACATGGCAACGACTAATCATATTTATAATTTCTTGACCATTGATACATCAATAGGACTAAAAGAAAAATATTTCAAATTAGATGAAAGATATCAAGGGAAAATTTATGCAGAGTCTGAACATTATAATCTAATTAATAACTTAAATATTTTAAATGAGGCCATTAGAAATCATCGCACAATTAGCTACGAATATTTAATTTTTAATAAGAATGGCAAGTTTAAGCCGGTTAGGGTAACTTATTATGTAATTCCTTTCGCCATAAAATATATGTATAACATGTATTATTTAATGACTTATGATAAAGCCTGGCCTTTATCTTATTGTGGAATAAAAATTAAATATATGAAAAATATTCAACTTTTAGATAAGGTTGATCAAATACCCTATACAAAAATTGATTTAGACTATCAAATTACTTTAGGAATTATTTATGACTGGTCAATTGAATTTATTGATGAAGTCTTTGTAAATTATCAGTTAAGAAATACCAGTAATGGTTTACTAGCTGATATTAAGGCACCTTATGATTTAATCTTTGATTTTTGTCGTAAATATTCCCCTTTTTATATAATATATGATGAAGCCATGAAAATAAGTATTAGAAGTGATTTATATAAGTTAATTGATGCCTTAGAAGATAAGGATCCACTTATTTTAAATATTAAAGGTAGTATTTGTAATTTTTATTATGACCATCCTTTAAATGCTAAAACTACCTATAGTAAATATTTGGCAAATCTTAAGTATTATATTGATAATAATATTCTTAGAACGGGTTTTAAGAAAACGGGTAATATTTATACTAATGGAAATTATACTATGACTTATAGTGTAGTAGAATTTGCTACAGCCAAATATGATTTAGTTGCCATTGATTATCAAAAGGAATTTGCTAGATTAATTCAAGCTAAAGAAGAGCTTAGTAAAATAAATGCTACTAAAAAATATCTAGTTTTGTTATACGGTAACGTTAGAGAAGATATAATTGATGAGTTAAAAACCCTCTTTAATGATGATAAAATGAATTATATTCATGACCGCTTTTCCCATTTAGCTAAGTCTTATTTTTACAATTATGATGTGTTTTTACTATAGTCAAAAATGAAAACGGATTTATCTATAAAAGTGATTGTTTTAGTATTAGTAGTATGTTATAATCGCGCTTGTGAAAAGTAATTCGTATAATTGCCCTAAAATGGTGGGAAAGTCTCTACGCTATGGCCTATCTATAGCACTACGAATTGGACAACTCTTTTTCGCTTTTTTGCAGAAATGGGAAACTTCGATTACTTTTTATAATTAAAAGAAGGAGAACATATTATGCCAAAGAAAAAGCTCTTTAGTAATGCTGCTAAAGAAAACATTTATGCCCTTGAAGGCTTAGTACCTTTACAAGATGCTATTCCTCTAGGTATTCAGCATATTCTAGCGATGTTTTTAGGAAATATTTCCCCACTATTAATTATCTTTGGGTTAATTCCTAGTATTGATATAGCCACAAGAACCATCCTAATTCAAAATTCAATGTTTGTGGCAGCCGTTGTAACAATGATTCAACTCTATCCTATTTGGAGAGTTGGAGCTGGTTTACCAATTGTTATGGGTACAAGTTCTGGTTTTATTGGAACTTCTAAGGCCATTGCCACGCAATATGGTTATGCCGCCATTATGGGTGCTTCTTTAATTGGCTCCATTTTTGAAATCATTTTGGGTTTCTTTATTAAACCATTAAGAAAATTATTCCCACCTATTGTTACTAGCTTAGTAATTATTTCCATTGGTCTTTCCTTACTGCCCGTAGGTATTCAATACTTTGGTGGTGGTAGTGGGGCTGCTGATTTTGGCTCTTGGAAACACTTAGTAGTTGGTTTAGTTGTCGTACTAACAATTATTGTTTTAAAACAATTTAAGGGTTTCTTAAATGTGGCGTCCATTTTAATCGGTATTATTGTGGGTTATATTTTAGCAATTTGTTTAGGAATGGTTGATTTCACACCGGTTGTTGAAGCTTCATGGATTGCTTTACCACGACCATTTATGATGGGCTTTGAGTTTAAGTGGGAAGCTATTTTGCCAATGTGTATTATGTTTATTGCGACTACCGTTGAAACAATTGGGGATACCTCAGGTATTACTAATGGTGGTATGGGTAGAGAAGCTACCAATAAAGAATTAACCGGAGCGGTTTTAGCTGATGGTGGTGGTTCCCTTTTAGCTTCTTTATTTGGTGTCTTACCAAACACTAGTTTTAGTCAAAATGTAGGTTTAGTAACAACTACTAAAGTCGTTAATAAATTTGTAGTACTTTGTGGAGCAATTTTTCTTTTACTAATGGGCTTTTTCCCTAAAATTAGTGCTATTTTTACTGCTATGCCTCAATCAGTTTTAGGGGGCGCCGCAGTTATTATGTTTGCAATGATTTGTGTCAGTGGTTTACAATCTTTACTTAAGGTTAAGCTAGATGCAAGAAACTCTTTAATCATTGCCTTATCGCTTGGTCTAGGTATTGGTATTGGTAATGTACCAAGCGTCTTAGATCAACTACCAAGTTGGGTTGGTACAGTTTTTGCCCAAAATGGTATTATTATGGTTTTTGTAATTGCGACTGTTTGCAATTTAGTTTTCCCTAAAACCAAGGATGAGAAAAAAGAAAACGAAGAAAAAGAAGAAAAAATTGAACAATAATTTTCTAATTACAGGTAAAAGACAGATAGGTAAGAGCAGTCTTATTAAGCAGGTATGCCAAGAACTTAACTTGGCGCCTTGTGGCTTTGTTACTCTTGCCAAATATGATAATTTAGGTAACCGGCAAGGTTTTTATTATCATACACTTTTACCTGTTTTTGTTTGTCATGAATTGGTTAATGACTTACCTATTATGATAGGTCTTAAACCCGTTTTTGAAACCTTCTCATCCCTAGGAATAAGTACTTTAAAGGCCATTTTATCAAGTGATAATCACTATGTCATTTTAGATGAAATTGGGCGTATTGAAAAGAATAATGAAGAATATATTAATTTGTTAAATCAAATTTTAAGTAGTGATAAATTAGTTTTAGCTTCTTTAAAAAAGGAAAATATTCCTTTTATTGAAGCTATGAAAAAAAGAATGGATGTTTATGTTTATGATTTAGATATTTTAGATTATAATTTAGTTAAAGAAGACATTATCAAAAAGATTAAAGAAGGAGTAAAATTATAATGAAGAAGATTTTAGGTTTATTTTTAACAATGATTTTATTTTTAAGTTTAGTAGCCTGTACTAATAATGACCAAAAAGGTGATGTAAGCTTTGTTGACCATGCGGGTAGAACAGTAGTAATTAAAGAAAAAGCTGAACGAATTGTTTCGGCTTATTATAGTTCAACTACCCTTTGTCTAACCTTAGGCTTAAAGGATAATTTAGTTGCAATTGAGAAAAAAGCAAATGAAAGAGAACTCTATAAAGAAGCTGCACCTGAATTATTAGATTTACCAGGTGTTAGTACCAAAAAAGAAATTAATGTAGAAGAAACTTTAAAATATAATCCGGATTTGGTAATTTTACCTTTAAGTCTTAAAGATAGTGCCACGCAATTTGAAAATTTAGGTATTACAGTTATAGTAGTAAATCCAGAAACGCAAGCTACGATTAAAGAAGCAATTAATTTTATTGCTTTAGCCTGTGGTAAAGAAACAGAGGCCGAGGCCTTTAATACGTTTAATGAAACATTAATTGGCGAAATTAAAGCTAAAACAGCTGAACTAGTAGAAGCTGATAAGCCTAGTGTTTATATTTCATCAACTAGCTCTTATTTAGCTACTTTCCCAGGTTCTTATTTTCAAAATGAATCAATTGCCCTAGCTGGTGGGATTAGTGTTAGTAAGGATTTATCTAGTGAGGGGGCAGACCAAGTTAATAAGGAACAATTATTAAGCTGTGATCCTGATTATTTCTTTTATGTGGCTGATGCCGCTTACACAAAAGATGATATTTTAGTAGATGAGCAATTAAAAGGTCTTAGTGCTTTACCAAATAATTTAGCAATGTTTCCTTCTAAACTCGAAAATTGGGATGCTAATAACTCTAGTTATACCTTAGGGGTAATGTGGTTAACCGCTAAATTACATCCAGAACTATATAGCCTCGACGATGTGTTTAGTAAAGCTGAAACATTCTATCAAGACTTTTATAATCTAAATGTCACAAAAGATATGTTAGGTTTATAGTTTGTTTTATTAGGAAAGCCTACTATAAATAAATCAAGTAAAAAAATGAAAAAAATATAAAATTATTTATAGGAAGCACAAAAAGGGCCTT
>CALUXJ010000072.1 GCA_944324725.1 uncultured Acholeplasmatales bacterium | reverse complement strand
TGGTCTTCTTTTATTTTTTACTAAGTACCAGATTACATAATTTACCATAATATTAAGATAATTATAAGTAATTTTCTTGATAGAATAATGGCGTCTTCTAAGGAAGGCAATCTATTATTTCCCCTAATAATGATAGATATCTTTTTCATAAACAAACTATAACTCTCCGAAGAAAAGGCGACCCTAGTTAAAGGTCGCTTTTTCGCGTATTTTAGCTAAAACTAACGAATTTTATTGTTTTCATAACTTTTTCATAAATGTAATCGTTTACACTTGAAGTTTGTTTGACTTTATGATAAAATCTATGCGATTGGGGTGATTAATTATGGCGAATACAACAATTTATGATGTAGCTGGGGCTGCGAAGGTCTCACTAGCTACTGTTAGTAGAGTTATGAATAATCCAGAAAAAGTTAATCCTGAAACAAGAGAAAGAGTATTAAAAGTTATTAAAGAATTAGGCTATAAGCCTAACGCTATTGCTAGAGGATTGGCTTCTCGTAAATCGACAACGATTGGGGTTATCATATCTGATATAACAAGAGCATCTGTTTCCCAAATGTTGGGAGGCATTATCGATGTAGCTAAAAAATATGAGTATTCGATAAAGATTTTTTCAGCTTCTAATGTTGAATTAGAAGATACAATGCGTAATGTGGTAGCAGAACAAGTTGATGGTATTCTTTTCTTAAATGAAGAGTTAAATAAAGATGAAATTGCCGTCGTTGTTAAGAATGCTAAGGAAGCTAATATTCCAACCGTTTTAACAAACGTTAATTTTGCCGATAATGTTTTACCATATGTTATTGTTGATTATGTGGAAGGTACATATGAATTAACTAAACGCATGATTGATATGGGACGTAAGGATATTTATCTATTCTCAACCGTTCGTCACTATTTTACGAATGATTTAAAAGAAGAGGGCTATATAAAGGCTATGAATGAAGCGCATCTTGAACCACGAATTTTTAGAACTAGTGGTGATGTTTCTATTAGTACAGCTCACTTCCAAGAATTCTTTACTAATCATTCTATTGATGGTGCTATTTCGGTTAGAGATAGTATAGCTGTTAATTTTATGAACGTCGCTATTAAGAATGGTCGTAAGATTCCTGAGGATATTTCTGTAGCTGGTTTGCAAAACACTAAATATGCTTTGTTATCCCGTCCTACTTTAACTTGCCTAGATACACCAGTTTATGATATTGGGGCTGTAGCGATGCGTTTATTAACAAAATTAATGCGTCAAGAAGAAGTTGATAGCTTGCATATTGTCTTACCGCATAGTATAATTAAACGCGAAAGTTTATAATTTGATGATAATAGATAGTAGTTTTAATAAATTACTTGGTAGAGAGTTTATGGTTGGTGCAAATAAACAAATTTATTAAAATGAATTACCCTATTGGAGAATAAAAGATACTTAAGAGGGCTAGATTTAATCTAGAACTAAGGTGGTACCGCGAATTTTTCGTCCTTAGATTTTTCTAAGGACTTTTTTAATTTTAAGGAGGATTACAAATGAGATTAATTGATGAATTAAAAGAAAGAGAACTATTATTTGATACAACTGATCCTAAAGTGGCAGATGCTTTAGATAATGAGCATTTAACATTCTACTTAGGAACTGATCCAACCGGTAAAAGTCTTCATGTTGGACACCTTGTTACATTTTTAGTAGCTGAACGGTTAAAAAGAGCTGGGCACAACCCTATTATTTTAGTTGGTGGGGCAACTGGTTTAATCGGTGACCCTAAAGAACAAGGGGAAAGAAAAATGCTAACCCAAGAAACCGTTAATGCTAATTTAGAGTGTTTAAGAAAACAAATTGAAGCTATTTTTGGGTTTGACAAATTAGTTAATAACTATGATTGGGTTTCTAAAATCAATGTTATTGAATTTTTGAGAGACTATGGCAAAAACTTCAATGTTAATAACATGATTAATAAAGAGACGGTTAAGGCAAGACTTGATTCAGGTATTTCTTATACAGAATTTAGTTATCAAATTTTACAATCTCTAGATTGGTTACATTTATATCAAACCTATAATTGTAGTATGCAAATTGGTGGTCAAGACCAATGGGGAAATATTACTGCTGGTACGGATTTAATTAGAAAAAAGTTAGGTGCAGATAAACAAGTATATGGCTTAACTATCCCATTAATTTTAAAATCAGATGGTACAAAATTTGGTAAATCTGAAGGTGGTAAGTCTGTTTGGTTAAATCCTGAGATGACAAGCCCTTATGAATTCTATCAATTTTGGATAAATATTTCTGATAATGAAGTAGAAAAACGTTTAAAACAATTTACTTTCTTGAGTTTAGATGAAATTAAAGAAGTAATAGCTAAATGGGATTTAAATCGCGAAGAAAGATATGCGCAAAAGGTTTTAGCTAAAGAAGTAACAACCTTTGTTCACGGGGCTGAGAAATGCCAAGAAGCAATTAATGTTTCTAATGCCTTATTTAGCGGAGATTTTTCGAGTTTAACTGCTTCTGAGATTGCGATGGGCTTTTCAGATTTAGATAAAGTAAAAGCCGATAATAAACCACTAGTTGACTTAGTAATTGAAGCTAAGCTAGCAACAAGCAAAAGAGAAGCTAGAGAGTTTATTAGTAATGGCGCAATTACGGCTAATGGTAATAAAATAACGGATTTAAATCATGTTTTAACTACAGATGAAGCTATTGAAGGCAAATATGTATTACTACGTCGGGGTAAGAAGAAATATGCCTTAGTGGAGTTTTAAAATGCCATATAAGCTTTTTAAAGGTCATAAGCTTTATTTTGTTCGATATGAAGCTTATGATGGGCCAATTACTCTTATGTATTGTCCACCCCAAACGATCTTAAATATTATGGGTAAATATATTGTTGATATTGCTGGCAAATACTATGAGCTTTTAGAAGTTAGCTATTTAGATGTTAATTATAAAATGGCTGATTTTGTTAAACAACATCCTGATGTTATAGGTATAACAAATGATTAAAATATTATTTGTTTGTCATGGCAATATTTGTCGAAGTCCAATGACAGAATACTTACTAAAATATAAATTAGAAAAATTAAATCTAATAGATAAGTTTGAAGTGGCTTCAGCCGCAACCTCAAGAGAAGAAATCGGTAATCCTATCCATTACGGCACGAGAAAAATGCTTGATCGTTTTAATATTGATTATAGTAGCAAAAGAGCTAGACAAATCACTAAAGAAGATGTTTTCTATTATGATTATATTATAGCTATGGATCATAATAACTTATCCAATTTAGAACGGATGTTTGGCAAAAATGCTAAATTTCAACTTTTAAATGCTAAAGATATAGCCGATCCTTGGTATACAGGTGATTTTGAACTTACATATCAAGAAATTGATAAAGGTTTAGATAATTTAATTAATAGGCTAAAAAAATAAAAGAAGAAAATTATAGTGAACCCCATAAGTTGGACTAGTAGAAAATACTAGAAAGACTTATGGGGTTTTTAACATGAAATTAAAATTGGAAGATAAACTAAAAATAATTGAAATGTATGAAACTGGTTACTCAATTCCAGTGATATGTAAAAAAATCAAAATAGCAAATCAGTTGTAGAGCGGATTGAACGTCAATACAGAGAACATGGAATTCAGTCATTTAAATTCAAGGGCAAAAACAAAAAATATTCACCAGAATTTAAAATGGAAATAGTTAATAGAGTCTTAAATGGTGAATCCAAAAGTGGAATTGCAGCCGAACTTTGTGTAAATGATGGAATGATATTTTCATGGGTTAAAAAATATCTAGAATTAGGATATAATGGTCTTACTACAAAACAAGGAAGGCCAAGTAAAATGAAAGATAAAAATAAACAACCAAAAACAGTTAATAACTCTAATAAATTAGATGATAAAGATAAAAGAATTAAAGAACTTGAGGAACGAAATGCTCAGTTAGAAATGGAGAACGACCTATTAAAAAAATTGAGAGCCTTGGTAGAGCATCGGAGCGGGCAACAAGACGAGAAAAAATAATTGTTGTCTATGAATCAAGGCATAAATATCCATTAAATAAGATGTTAAGCTTCTTTAATTTAGCTAAATCAACTTATTTTTACACAATTAAGACATTTAATAGAGTTGATACTGATAAAGTAGTTAAAGAACTAATTACAGCCATTTTTAACGAAAATAAAGCAAGATACGGCTATAGAAGGATAACTTTAGAACTTAAAAATAGAGGGCATCACATCAATCATAAAAGAGTAAAAAGGCTAATGAAAACATTAGGTCTTTTTGGTGTACAACCAAAGGCTAAATATAAATCACATAAAGGCGAAGTTGGAAAAGTTTGTAAGAATCTACTTCTGACAAAGATTGTTGATGAAGAAAACAATAAAACATATTATGAAAGAAATTTTAAAACAACAAATGTAAATCAAATTTGGAGTACTGATGTATCAGAGTTTCATATCGCTGCCGGTAAGCTTTATCTATCACCTATCATTGATGTACATAATCGAGAAATAATATCTTATTCAATTTCTAATTCACCTAACTTCAAACAAGTAAAAGATATGTTGGATACGGCTTTTGAAAAACATAAAAATCTAGGCAACTTAATTTTTCATTCTGACCAAGGATGGCAATATCAAATGAAACAATATAGAGATAGATTATGTAAGAAAGGGATAAGACAAAGTATGTCTAGAAAAGGAAACTGTTATGATAATTGTGTGATAGAAATATTCTTTGGAACTATGAAGAATGAAATGTTTTATGGTCATGAATATGAATTTGAAACACTTGAAGATTT
>CALUXJ010000071.1 GCA_944324725.1 uncultured Acholeplasmatales bacterium | reverse complement strand
AACGATTTACTTAAAACCGAGATTGATGATATTTTAACACCCCAAAGTAGGGTGGAATCCTAAATGTAGGTATTATAGCGTATATAAAGAAAAATAGCAAAAAAAACTTCGGGATTTCAAGATATTTTATTGCTAATAAAGTATTATTTTTGCGAAGTTTATGCTATAATCATAAAGGTGGTATTATGTATGAATATATAAAAGGTGTTGTAAGCAAAATTACACCTAAAAATATTATTTTAGAAAATAATCAAATTGGCTATTTAATAATTGTGCCTAATCCCTACGCTTTTAAAAAGGGTAGCGAGGTAACAGTTTATATTCATCAATATATTAGAGATAATGTAATTGAGCTATATGGCTTTTTAACTAGTGAGGAAAAGGAATTGTTTTTAAAATTGATTAGTGTTTCTGGCATTGGACCTAAAAGTGCACTTTCAATTTTAGCCCTTGGTTCAGTTAGACAAGTATATGAAGCTATTGAAAGCAGAAACGATGCTTATTTACGTAAGTTCCCAGGTATTGGTCCTAAAGCTAGTCAACAAATCATTTTAGATTTAAATGGTAAAATTAATTTAGAAGAAAGTCTTTTAGTTTCTTCTAAGCTAGAAGAAATAAGTGATGCCTTACTCGCTTTAGGGTATAGCAAAAAAGATATTAACAAAGTATTACCAAAACTTGATGAATCAGATACTGAAGCTAATTTAATTAAAACAGCGTTAAAATTACTAACTAAGTAGGTGATCAAATGGAAGAAGAAAGAATATTAGATCCAGAGAAACTGGAAGCTAATGAAGATAATTTAAGTTTAAGACCTACCCTTTTAAAAGAATATATTGGTCAAGAAAAGATTAAAGAAAGTTTAGAAGTTTATATTAAGGCTGCTTTATCTAGACATGAAAGTTTAGATCATGTTTTATTATATGGTCCGCCTGGTTTAGGTAAGACAACTTTAGCCCAAATTGTAGCCAATGAGTTACACGTTAATTTAAAGGTTATATCTGGACCCACAATTGAAAGAAGTGGCGATTTGGCGGCGGTATTATCCCAGCTTGAAGAGGGCGATGTTCTTTTTATTGATGAAATTCACCGGTTACCGCGTTTTGTAGAAGAAATATTATATAGTGCGATGGAAGATTATGTCCTAGACATTATGATTGGTAAAGATAGTAGTGCTAAAAGTATTCGGGTTGATTTGCCACCCTTTACTTTAATTGGTGCCACAACGAGATATGGTGATATTTCTAGTCCTTTAAGAGATCGCTTTGGTGTCATTTTTCATTTAGATTATTATAATATCAAAGAGTTAAATGAAATAATTAAACGTACAGCCTTAGTCTATAATGCTAAAATTAGTGATGAGGCAGCTTTAGAATTAGCTAAAAGAAGTCGGGGAACACCAAGAATTGCCAATAGACTTTTCCGGCGAGTTAGAGATTTTGCTGAAGTAAAAAATGAAGGAAATATCTCATTAGATGTTACCAAATACGCTCTTAATCAACTAGGAGTTGATGATGGTGGTCTTGATTTACGTGATCATAAATATTTAAAAACCTTAATTGAAATTTATAAAGGTGGTCCAGTAGGAGTAGAAGCCTTAGCGGCTAGTTTGTCAGAAGAAGTATCAACATTAGAGGATGTTTATGAACCTTATTTACTCCAAGAAGGTTATATAAAACGTTCAAATCGGGGTAGGATGGCAACTGAAAAAGCATATAAACATTTAAATATAAATTATATGAAAGGATTATTTGCATGAAAACCGCAGATTTTGATTATTACTTACCAGAAGAGTTAATTGCGCAAACACCGCTTACTGATCGCAGTAGCTCCCGATTAATGGTTTTAAATAGACAGACTGAAAGTATTGAACATAAAAAATTTAGTGATATTATTGATTACCTTGGGCCTAATGATGTTTTAGTTATGAATGATACTAAGGTTTATCCAGCCCGCTTATATGGCTATAAAGCTGATACTAATGCTAAAATGGAAATTTTATTACTTAAGGATTTAGGTAATAATGTTTGGGAATGTTTAGTTAAGCCTCAACGTAGAATGCATGTGGGCACTAATGTTATTTTTTCCGATAAATTAACAGGGGAATGTCTTGAGGTATTAGAGGATGGAATTTGTCATATTAAACTAATCTATCAAGGTATTTTAGTCGAAATTTTAAATGAGATTGGGGAAATGCCCCTTCCACCTTATATTCATGAAAAGCTAAAGGATAATGATCGTTATCAAACAGTATATGCTAAGAATTTAGGTAGTGCTGCCGCTCCTACGGCAGGTCTTCACTTTACAACAGAATTACTAGAGAAAATTAAAGCTAAGGGTGTAGAAATTATTTATGTTACACTAAATGTCGGCTTAGGTACTTTTAGACCAGTTAATGTTGAAGATGTCTCTAAGCATAAAATGCATAGTGAGGCATATCATATTACTAGTGATACTGCTAAGAGGTTAAATGCGGCGATGGCTGCTGGTAAAAGAATAATTGCTGTTGGTACCACTAGTGTGAGAACTTTAGAGAGTGCTTATACTAAAGAAGGCTTTAAGGAAGAAAGTAAAGAGACCTCTATTTTTATCTATCCGGGCTTTAAATTTAATGTGGTTGATGCCTTAATTACCAATTTTCATTTACCAAAATCAACCTTAATTATGTTAGTTAGTGCTTTTAGTAATAAGAAATTAATTTTAAAAGCCTACAATGAAGCAGTCAAAGAAAGATATCGGTTTTTTTCTTTTGGTGATGCAATGTTTATTATTTAAAGGAGTTATTCATGAATAAAGTAGAAATTAAAGTTAAAAATTATGGCGATATGATTTTAGAGTTATATCCTGAATATGCCCCATTAACTGTTGCTAATTTTTTAAAATTAGTCGATGAAAAATTTTATGATAATTTAACCTTCCACCGCGTAATTGAAGGCTTTATGATTCAAGGTGGTGATCCACTTGGGAATGGTACAGGTGGTAGCAAGGAAACCATTAAAGGCGAATTTAAGTCTAATGGAGTTAATAATCCCCTAAAGCATACTAAGGGTGTTATTTCAATGGCAAGAACTATGATGCCAAATAGTGCTTCAAGTCAGTTTTTCATTATGCATCAAGATGCCCCGCATCTAGATGGTATGTATGCCGCCTTTGGTAAGGTGATAAAAGGAGAAGAAGTAATTGATAAAATTGCTAGCTGTAAAACGGATTATAATGATAAACCACTTGAGCCAGTAGTTATCACATCAATAAGGAGAATCTATGAGTAAACCAGCAGTATGGCATGAAGTATTACATATTTGCCAGCAATCTGGCGCCCGCTATGGTATTTTGCACACACCACATGGTGATTTTGAAACACCAATTTTTATGCCAGTTGGGACCCAAGCTACAGTTAAAACTTTAATTCCAGAAGAAATTAAAGAGGTATCTGATGGCCTTATTTTAGCTAATACCTATCACTTATGGCTTCAACCAGGAGATGAGATTGTAAGAGATTTTGGTGGGGTAAGAGGCTTTATGAATTGGGATGGTTCCCTCTTAACCGATAGTGGGGGCTTCCAAGTTTTTTCCTTATCAGATATTAGAAAAATAACTGAAGAAGGTGTGCATTTTAGACATCACAAGAGTGGAGCTCCGCTTTTCCTATCACCAGAGATGTCTATTCAAATTCAAAACAATTTAGGGGCGGATATTATGATGAGCTTTGATGAATGTCCACCCTTCCATTCAGATTATGAATACTTAGAAAATAGTGTTAATAGAACAATTAGATGGGCTAAACGAGGCTATTTGGCCCATAAGAATTGGGATAAACAAGCTTTATTTGGCATTGTTCAAGGTGGCCCTTATAAAGAACTTAGAAAGCATTGTTTAGATGAACTTGAAAAACTAGATTTTCCAGGCTACTCCATTGGTGGCCTATCAGTTGGGGAAAGTAAAAAGGAAATGTATCAAATGCTTGAATATCTTAAAACAATTATGCCAGTTGGCAAACCTCGTTATCTAATGGGAGTAGGCTCACCAGATGATTTAGTTGTCGGAGCGATTAATGGTATTGATATGTTTGATTGCGTATTACCAAGCCGGAATGCTAGACATGGTTCAGCTTTAACTAGCTATGGTAAAATTCAAGTTAAAAATCAAAAGTATAAAGAAAGTCATGAACCATTAGACCCAAATTGTGATTGCTACGTTTGTAAGCACTATAAAATGGGGTATTTAAATCACTTAGTAAAAGCGGATGAAATACTTGGAATGCGGCTTTTAACTTATCATAATTTATATTTTTTACGTAATTTAATGCGGCAAATTAGAGAAGCAATTAAGGAAGATCGTCTACTTACTTTTAGAGATGAATTTTTTCAAAAAATGGGCTATAAAATGCCTTACTAGGGAGGGATAGTATGCCAATTCAATGGATAATTATTACTGCAGTTATTGTATTAGTAGTTATTTTAGCTGCTTTTTGTCTAGTCTTTGTTATTAAGAAAAAACAGGCTACTACTAAGGTTGATCAACCATTTATGGATGCCTTAACCTTATATTTAGGTGGTAAAAATAATATTTTGACGGTTGAAGTTGAACAAGGTCGTTTAAAAATAACCGTAACAGATTTAGATTTAGTAGATTTAGAAAAATTAAAAACTTTAACGGATAAAGGTATCTTTGTTACCGGAAATACCATTAAAGCTTTATTTAAAGATGATGCACTATTAATCAAGCAAGCATTAGAAAAGAGGTAGTAAGATGATTACAAAGAAATTTTTGATTATTGCGGAAAGTGGTATGCATTCACGTCCAGCAACCATTTTAGTTACAGAAGCTGATAAATATAGTTCTAAGATCACTTTACGTGTTCATAACAATGATATTGATTTTAAATCAATTATTGGCGTTTTATCTTTAGGTATCTATATGGGCGAGGAAATTTCTTTAATCTTTGATGGTGCTGATGAACAAGAGGCTTGCCAAAGAATAAGTACTTTGATTTTAGAATTAAAATTAGGAAAAGAGCCAACTATAATTAAATCAAGAGATAATTGATGAATAGTTGAAAATTTATTTGTAGTTAATTGAAGGCAC
>CALUXJ010000070.1 GCA_944324725.1 uncultured Acholeplasmatales bacterium | reverse complement strand
CCCCTAGGGGAATGATAATACATACATAAACAATTACAGTTTTTTTATTACTGTCCTTGACTTAGGGTACATTTTACTATGGCATTGAACTGATATGTCTTTTTTTCTCTACTTATTTATTTTCTTTTTCTAATTTTTTAATCGCATCAGCAGAATTGCCTCTATTAGCAATAACAGGCATACTGTTAATAGCAGCTACATAAAGCATTGCTAAATACTTTTGATCTAGAGTTTGTAAAGGCTTAAATTTAGCAATTAATCCAGTTAAATAGCTACCTGGACGTACATTTCTAGTATTTAGATAGCCTTGTAATTGAAAGGCTAGAAAATATCTACTTTCTTCACTATTAATTGCTTTGGCAACAACATTTAAAAATCTTTTTAATTCTGGTGTTTCTATATAACCAAATGTATAAAATTCTTCAAGCTCTTTTAAGGTTGGAATATAGTAAGGCTTATCTGCTTGAACCTTTTTAAGCTCAGCCACTTCTGCTTCTGATAAATTGGTAAAAATATCTTCATCTGTCATATCTGAACCGACAATATTTTGATAGTAAGCAATACCTTCTGGAGCTTTAGCAGCATAACTATTAAGTGCAATCAGCTTATCTAACTCTTTTATAGAATAATAGCCATAAAAGGCATCCGCAAACTTAATAGCACTAACAACATGGTGTTTAATTTTATATTCGTTTTTAAGTTCTTTGGTATTAATCTCTTTAAATAATGCTAAAACATCACTTGGCATAACAATTGAGCCGTCAGCATCCTTAGTTAATAGTAAGGCTCTTTCACCACTTAAATAAGCTATAAAATTGGCTTTGCCTAAATGAACTTTTTTATTACTTACTTCTTCGATTAGTTCGTAAGTACATTTTGGTAATAAATAAATTAGTTCTTGTAAACCATTCTTACTTAGTATAATTTTAGAAATGGTTTCTCCCATGTTAATTTGCGAAACTTGAGTAAAATTAGTTAAACCTGACCAACGACAAAAGTTTTTTAATTCACTTACGTTTTTATGTTCTATTAAATCTTTAAATAACATTTTTTATCTACCTAGTATAATTAAATTGTACTTTTAATTATACTAACTCCTTTCCATAAGTTTTTTATAGTTATGAGTACAACATAACTTATATATCATCATTAAATGATGGTATAATTTAATGAAGCACTGTAGTCTGTTTCATAATTTTCACCTACAGGTTCTAATTTAAATTAGTTCTCTGGTTCGAGGAGGATTCGGCTACAGTCTTTTCTTTTATATGGTTATTAGCTGGTTACAGCTTCCTTTATAGGTTGTCTGGTTATAAAGAACTAGGTTACATTTTAGAAAAGATTCTGTAGATTAGCACCAGTGCTTTAGTATTTATTTGGAGGTTTTTATTATGTTATATGTTGGAATTGATGTAGCTAGTGATAAACATGATTTTAATATTATTTCATCTAGCGGTAAACAATTTAAAAAACGTTCTATTACGGTTTCAAATGATCAACAAGGTTACAAAAAACTCCACGAATCTATAAAAGAGTTCTGTGGAGCTTGTAATGATAATCAAGTTCGTATAGGATTAGAATCAACTGGATTTTATCATTTAAATTTGGTTTTCTATCTTCTTAAACTTAATTATAGTGTAACCATTATTAATCCTTTATTAACCAATATGTACAAGAAATCTAAAAAGGTGCATACACCTAAAACTGACAATTTAGACTCCCTCGCCATTTGTAATTATCTTAAAGATAATGAATCAGATTTCAAACCCTATACACTTAAATCATACCACACTGAGTCTTTAAAGTCACTATCTAGAGAAAGATTTAAAGTAGTTGAAGAGCTTAGACAGGCTAAAATTACATATCATCGCATCTTAGCACAGCTTTTTCCTGAGTTTTTAACCCTTTTTTCAAACATTTATCAAGGTACTGCTTTAAATATAATAGAAAAGTACCCTAGCCCTTCTAAGCTTTCTAAAGCACATGTAAATACCATTAAAGGACTTATTCATGGCAAATGTAAAACTACAGCTGAAAGTGTTATTTTAGCTGCTAAAAATTCAATTGGTAATGATTCTCCATATCTTTCTTTTTCTTTAGAACAAGCAATTAAAACTTTAAAGTTCTTAGATGAAAAGAATAAATCATATATACAAATGATTAATAAATACATCGAATTATTAGATACCAAAATAACTTCGATTAAAGGTGTCGGTTTTATTACTGCAGGTATTATTCTAGGTGAAATTGGCGATATCACTAGATTTAAAAATGCAGAACACTTAATTTCTTATGCTGGGTTAGACATTGAGGTTTATGAATCTGGCAAGTTTAAAGCAACTAGCCATAGAATATCTAAAAAAGGTTCTAAATATCTTAGATATGCATTATGGCAAGTAGCTAAGGTATGTTGGAAATTTGATAGTATGTTTAAGGCATACTATCACAAAAAGAAATCAGAAGGAAAACACTTCTATGTCATACTTGGACATATTGAGAAGAAATTAGTAAGGGTTATATATTCAGTATTAAAAAACAATAAAGAATATACTCCACAAAATTAACCATATAAAATTTTCAAAGATCAAGATATATACAAAAGCTATTTCAACCTTAATGTGTAAACTTTTTTTAAAAATAGTTAGCTTTAAGGTTTTTTAAGCTTGGGTAAAATTCATTTTTATATTTTTTAAAAATCAGCTTGATTTATTTATAGCTGGCTTCTCATATCTATTTTATTATATTATACTAGAAAAAAGCTTTTAATTATAGCCTTTTTCTTGTTTTGCTTTCTCACTTGCTACCAATTTTTCTAAAGCGTGTACTTCTTCCTTACTCTTAAAGCCATATACCCAATTAGAAAATTTATAATAAAAGAAATATATTACGCTAGAAATTCCCCACGTCAAAGGATAGGCCCAAAATACTAAATTTATCACGTGATTTAAGTGTATCGCAATACTGATATAAATTACTCTGATAACACACCAAACCAAAAGCATAATAGCCATCGGAATAAAGGCTTTACCAGCTCCTCTAAAGACTGCCGCAATACAATGAGAAAAGGCGAGTAAAAAATAAAATAAAGAAACCGTTCTAGCCCAAGCAACCCCATAACTTACAACCTCGGGGTCATTATTAAATAAAGCTACTAAATAAGGAGCTAATAAATACATTAGTAGTCCCAATAATTCTGATAATAAGACACTCGTAATGATACCAAAACGAGCTCCCTTTTTAGCATTATCATAATTCTTTGCCCCTAAATTTTGACTAATATAGGTAGAAATAGCCATCGTAAAGCAAGTTATTGGTAAGAAAGCAAAACCTTCAAGCTTTTGATAACTACCACAGCCAGCCATCGCAATATCCCCAAAGGAATTAATAGAAGACTGAACGATAACATTAGCTAAACCAATAACCGAATTTTGAACCCCAGAAGGAATACCATATTTTAAAATTCCAATTAACTTATCCTTTTTAAATCTTATTTCTTTTAATCTTACTTCATAAATAGTACCCTTTTTAATTAAAAACAAATAACACAAAAGAGCACTCATAAACTGACTAATCGCTGTCGCAATCGCGGCTCCGCCAACGCCCATATTAAATAAACCGACAAATAACAAATCTAGAATAACATTTAAAA
Organism: uncultured Acholeplasmatales bacterium; assembly: GCA_944324725.1. Lineage (GTDB taxonomy): Bacteria > Bacillota_I > Bacilli_A > Acholeplasmatales > Anaeroplasmataceae > CALUXS01. The sequence continues at coordinate 2,092 of CALUXJ010000070.1, read as the reverse complement.
TAGAGGCAAAAATTAAATAATAAAGGGGTCTTCTACTATTACCAACCGCTTGTAAAATAGAGGAAAAGCAGTTGTACATTATAACACCAAAGGAACCACAAAAATAATATCTAAAATAGGTAATAGATTCAGGCAAAACCTTTTCATCCGTTCCCATTAATTTTAATAGAAGTGGGGAAAAGCTAACCCCTAAAATAGTAACAATTATACTAGCTACAATACCAAAGGCAATTGTTGTATGAATAGCTTCCCGCATATCCTTATAGTTCTTCTGCCCAAAAAATCTACTAATTAAAACTCCTGCTCCTAAAGCTGTACCAGTAAAAAAACTAGTAAATAAAAAAATCAAGGATGAGGAAGAGGATACTGCTGCTAGAGCCTCTCTCCCAACAAAGTTACCCACAATAATAGAGTCAGCTGAATTATAAATTTGCTGGAAAATATTACTAATTAAAATAGGAATTGCAAAAACAACAATTTGTTTATAAGGCGAACCCTTAGTCATATCAACGGTTTGCATTAAATATCACCTAGTTTCCTATTATATAACTTCTTTTGTTAAAAAGGTAGAGTCATAATTAATAGATTACTTGCAATTAACTTGTATAAAAGCGCTTTATCAGTTAGAATATAATTAAGGAAAGCAAAAAGGAGGTTAATATGCAATACGTTTGCCAAATATGTGGCTATATTTATGATGAGGCGGTAGAAAAAGTACCTTTTACTAGTCTACCAGATGATTGGGTTTGCCCAACTTGCGGGGCTCCCAAATCAATGTTTTCTTTAGTTGAGGAGGTAAAACCAACCACTTTAGCAAAAGAAAGTGAAATTGAGACTGATGTAGCTGAAATCCATCCTCTAGTTCTAGCAGCTATTTGCTCTAATTTAGCCCGTGGTCAAGAAAAACAATATCAAGAGGAAGGTCAAAAGCTCTTTTTAGAATTAGCTAACTATTTTACAACTTTGACTAACTTACCAAAAGAAAGTAGCCTAGCTACTTTAGCAAAATTAGTTAACGATGACCTAGATAACAAATATCTAAATTTGACCGCTAAAGCTAAAGAAGTTAGTGATAGAGGTACCCAAAGAATTTGTGTTTGGGGACAAAAAGTAACTAATATGACTAAAGCTTTACTAGAACGTTACCAAAAAGAGGGGCCAAACTTTTTAGATGGGCAAAAAATCTTTGTTTGTTCTGTTTGTGGCTTCATTTACATCGGTCAAAAAGCCCCAAGTATTTGCCCGGTTTGTAAAGTACCTGATTGGAAGTTTACTGAAATGGAGGACCTAAGATGAAAACCCGTGTCGCCGTTAGAAATTTAAGATTATGTACAAAGGATTGTCTTTGTCTATATGTTTGTCCAACTGGAGCGAGTGATACAGAAAATAGTATTATTGATACTAATAAGTGTATCGGATGTGGAAAATGTGCTGATGCTTGTCCAAGTAAGGCTATCTCTTTAGTACCATTAACTTATCCACCTCAACAAAAAAAGGATGAAACCCTTGTTAAATTAGCTAACCTTTTAGCTAGTAATAAAGCTAAAGAGGAAAATCTAGCTAAAGCCTTAATGTTAAATAGCACCGATAATAATAGTGCTAAACTCTTTAAGGCAATTAATATCTCTACTCGACTAGTTAATGAGGATTTATTAAGAGAAGCTGGTTATATGCTACCTCAAAGTAAAAATGCTCATCAATTTCTCGCTGATTTATTAGAATCTGATTATCCTAATTTGCCAAAAGATGTTATAAAAAAACTCTTAGATCTAATTCCAACTAATGACTAAAAAAACCTGTCCGCTTTTATAATGTAATAATTTCATTTAGATCAAAAGTCTTTTATTGTAATATTACATGACTCACAAATATAGAATTACTTAGTAAATATCAAACTATGTTATATGTAAATTTTCTGATAATACCGCAATTTTTAACATAGAAATAGCAATATTATACGAAACACTTTATCTTAACAATTAAATTTATATTTTGTAAATATAGTTTAAAAACATAAAAAGGGGCTGTGAAATAATAAACAGTCTATAAAAAATAAAACCCGATTAAAGATTTAACCAAAAGGTCTGGTCTT
>CALUXJ010000069.1 GCA_944324725.1 uncultured Acholeplasmatales bacterium | reverse complement strand
TGATATGGTCTTATTCTTTTAATACCACTCATAATAGCTTTTGTTTGGGCTTCTTCATACGTTTCACCTTGATTTAATAAATCATTTCTAACAGAATCTTCTAACTGCTTAGGCGTCTTAATTGTTTCAATGGCTGGCTTAAATTCTTTATAATACTGATTTAATAATAATTCACAGCGCATTCTAAAAAAATTGCAAATATAATCTAATTTATGAACTTTTGTAGGTTCATAATAAACAGTATTTCTAATTTCTACTTTTTGGTTAGGTAAATCAAAAAACTTTTTATATCTTTTAGTATCAACTTTTATATGACCATTCTTAAATACAATACCATAATATTCAGGACACATTTTGTCCGCATTTCTTGGCACCGAGTATGATCGCTTAATAGTTTTACTTTCTTTTTTCAACTTAAATTCACCACCCTAAAAAGAAAAAGGACGAAATTGACGTATAGCCAATATCATCCTAATAATAACCAGTATACCAACTGAATATTATTTTAGATACTGCCACACCACTCTTGAAATTTTGCTTTTAACAATTGGTTTACTCCTCATATATATTCCCATATATAAGATTTGCTCCAATATTTCATATAGGTATTATTCCTACTCGAACTACTTCGGAAATCGCAATGTATCTGTAAACTGATTATAACATAATTGCATGTTTTTTTACAATAACAATAAAAGATAATTTAATAGGATAAAAAGTAAAAACATTAATCAAACATTAATAAATTACTGATGTTTTATAGTATATGATAAAAAAGCCGTTACTTTTTAGGTAACGACCTTGTTTTATTATTAAACGACACACCTATTGCCATTCCTCCTGGGAAAAATACGGTGTTCGTCCAGTTCTCCTTTGGTGGACCTGAGGGGACTTGAACCCCTGTATATAAGCCAATATTATTTGCTTTCTACGTGCGTATTTTATTTTAAATTTAAGTAAAGCTAGTAAATAAACAAAATTACTTTACCGATCCTAATTAATTTCGTAGGTAATCTCTAGGCGAAAGATTAACTATATATCCTATTGGTGAAAATCACAACTAGAGGTCATAGGATACTTCTAGCGGACGCTTGTATTATATATTAGCAAGCTAATTGAACGCTCATATTGTTGTTACGAGCAAATAAATTTGTGTTTGCGTTTATTCAAACCTCGATGCTTTTTACTTGGCATTAACAAGACACGCTTACAAACTTTCTCGACTCATAGCGAATCCGAAACAAGCCCATACACTATGATTATAGTAATTTTTTTTAAAAAGTCAAATAAAAAAGGGAGAAAACCCCCTTAATATCGATAATTCTTTAAAGCTTTGGCCGCTTTTCTTTTTTCATCTTCTTCTTTTAAAGATTGCCGTTTGTCATATAATTTTTTACCGCGACATAAACCAATTTCAATCTTTAACAGAGCATCTTTAAAGTAAGCTCTTAGTGGCACTAAAGTTAGACCATCTAATTTGATTCTTGTTGCTAGTTTTATGATTTCTTTTTTATGTAATAAAAGTTCTCTTGATCTTCTTTCATCATGATTAAAAATATTACCAAGGGTATATTTAGCAATAAACATATTAATGACTTCAACCTTACCATTTCTAATAATGACATAAGCATCATTTATATTTACGTTGCCTTCTCTAACTGATTTAATTTCCGTACCTGTTAGTTTAATACCCGCTTCATATTTTTCTAAAATGAAATATTCAAAAGAAGCCTTGCGATTAGTTGCGACTACTTTCAAATTTTTGTTCCTCCAAATAATCATCTTTTAACATAAAATCAATCTTTTTCGTCACCCTATCGGCCCCAATAACTACAATATCTACTGTTTCACCAATACTAAAAGTATGATTATAGCCCACTAGTTGTAGTTTCTTTTCTTCAAAATGGTATAAACCTTTAAGATTTTTAATGTGAATTAAACCCTCAATGCCATCTTCAATTGTAACAAACATGCCAAAATTAGTAATTGAAGAAATAACACCCGTATGGAATTCTTTTAGATGTGATTCCATGTACCAAGCATAAAGCATATCATTAACTTCTCTTTCACATTCAATCGCATTGCGCTCTCTAATACTAGTTCTTAAGCCAATTTCTTCTAGATTACTTGCATAATAACGATAGCATTTCTCATAGTGCTCTGGATGAAGAATTAATTCTTTAATAATGCGGTGAACGATTAAATCAGGATATCTTCTGATAGGAGAGGTAAAATGACAATAATTTTTCAAAGCTAAACCATAGTGACCTATATTTTGACTAGAGTATTTAGCTTTAGCCATAGAACGTAGTAAAAGTTGATTTAAAATTTGACCTTGCGGATTGTCCTCTATAGATTTTAAAATTTGCTGAACTTGTTTAGGATTTAAACCATTCTTATTTTTCTTTGGAGCACTGGTATCACCCATATAAGCAAAGAAATTATTCATCTTTTCTTCATCTGGTTTATCGTGAATCCGGTATAGGAATGGTAGGTCAAGTCTTGTCATATGCTTAGCTATTTCTTCATTAGCTAAAATCATAAAATCCTCAATTAGTTTTTCGGCATCATAACGAGTTCGTGTAACAATTTGTTTTGGTGAACCATCCGGATTTAAAATAAAACTATATTCAGGTATATCAAAATCAAGACTACCTTCTTTTTCTCTTTTAGTTCGAATAATTTTATGTAGTTCGTTGGCTTCAATAAGCATTGAAACTATATCGGCATATTCACTTCTTAAGCCTTCATTACCTTCAAGAATTTGATTAACTTTGTTATAAGTCATTCTATGTCTTGATTTAATTACACCTTCCGTAATTTTAGAATCAAGGACTCGACCTTTAGCATCAACTTGCATAATGATTGCTAAAACAAGACGATTAACTCCTTCATTTAAAGAGCAAATGCCATTAGATAATTCCCTTGGGAGCATCGGAATTACGCGGTCAGCTAAATAGACACTCGTACCTCTTTTATAGGCCTCTTTATCTAGGGGACTACTAAATGTCACATAATGTGAAACATCAGCAATATAAACACCTAAAGTATAGGTATTATCCGTTAACTTTTTCACATATATGGCATCATCAAAATCTTTAGAATCATCACCATCAATTGTAATTATCGGTAAGGTAGTAAAATCCTCTCGTTTTTCTAATTCTTCCGGTAAAACTGCAGTCGGAATACCAGCAACCTCATCCTTTACCTCATCTGGGAAATCAATAGGAAAGCCATAGGTGGCCGCAATGGTAGATATTTCAATACCTGGATCATCCTTATAACCAATAATATAGCTTAATCGCGCAGTAATATGGTTATTTTTGCCGTAAATTAAATCGGCTTTAGCAATGGCATTATTATAGGTTTCTTTAAGATTGTCACCTAGTAGAGTATAAGTTTCTTTTCCATCGCGACTACAAATTTTATAGACTAATCCTGTCTTTTTTTGTCTTAAGGAAATAATACCTATAATCTCTAGTTTAGTATGTTCTACTACTTTAATAACATTGGCCCGGTATTTATTACCATAATCTTTATAGACAAAAAATAAAACTATATCCCCATCTAAAGCGCCATTAAAGTTTTCGCTAGCTACATAAAAATCTTCTACTTTTTCTTCTGAATCAATTTCAGGTGTAATAAAACCAAAACGATCATTAGTAATCTCTAGCTTTCCCTTAAGTACTAAATAATACTCATCATAATAGCGATAGATTTCCTCAGCTGCTAGTAGTTGCTTGAGAACTTTTTTTAATTCATCTTTATTAACATTTAATTTTTTAGCAAGCTTATTAATTTTATAGGGTTTATTTTCTAGAGCCCTTAGTATTCTATCTTCCATTTTTTCACCTACCTCTTATAAGTATAAAAAAGAGATACTTTATCAAGTATCTCAAACAATTTACAATGTTGAATGTAAAACAACAGATACAATTACTAATGCAATAAATAATACGGCAATAACAATAGTTGAACGTTGTAAGAAAAGTTCCGCACCTCTTGTTTTTTGATCCTTAAATAATTCGGTTTTACTACCATTAAAAGCATCATTTATATCATCTTTTGATGTTTGTAACATAACTACTACAATCATCAATATTGAAATCACTAAAACAAAATAATCTGCAATATTCATCTTTTCACCTTCCAAAGCTATATATCGTAGGAATTATAGCATAAATTAATAATTATCTCAATAGTTTTAACGCACAACATCTAAAATTAATTTAGCATCAACCGGGTCTTCACTAAATTTGAAGGCTCCTTTTAGCATAGCATAAGCTTGTTCGGTATTCTTGCCACTGGTATAAATCGTAGCTAAAAGATCACCTGGATTAACAATGTCACCAACTTTTTTAGCTAGCACGATACCAACACTATAATCAATTTCACTGGCAAGGGTTTCCCGTCCAGCCCCTAAAAGCATCGATGCATGACCAACTTGGTAAGAATCAATGCGTTCAACATAGCCATAGCATTCCGCTCTTAATTCCACCTTTTCACCTAAATCAAATAATTCTGGGTGATAAATGTAGTCAACATTGCCTTCTTGAGCTTCAACTAATTCAGCTAATTTAGCTAAGGCCTTACCACTTTTAATTTGATCAAGTAATAAAACTCTAGCTTCTGCTAAAGATGAAACTAAACCAGCATCAACTACTAAATATGAACCTAAGGTAAGACAAAGTTCTGTTAAATCACGTGGTCCTCGACCATTAAGAGTATCAATAGCTTCAATAACCTCTAAGGCATTACCAACAGCAAAGCCAAGAGGCTCATCCATATTTGTTAGGACACAAGTCATTTTCTTACCGGCCATGGTGCCAATATTTTTCATTAGAGTAGCTAAGGTCTTAGCGTCAGCAATATTATTCATAAAAGCTCCACTACCAACCTTAACATCTAAAATAATAGCATCTGAACCAGCAGCTAATTTTTTTGACATAATACTAGAAGCAATTAAAGGAATAGATGGTACGGTACCCGTAACATCCCTTAAGGCATACATTTTTTTATCAGCTTTATCAATTTCTTCTGTTTGACCAATAATGGCAATATTAATATGCTCAACTTGATCAATAAAATCCTCAATTGACATTGAGATATTAAAGCCTGCAATTGATTCTAATTTATCAAGAGTACCACCTGTATGACCTAAACCACGGCCACTCATTTTAGCAAATTTTATACCTAGACTAGCAACTAATGGTGCTAAAACTAAACTAGTTTTATCGCCAACTCCACCAGTAGAGTGCTTATCAACCTTAAAGCCTTTAATGCGGGATAAATCAATAACCTTACCCGTATGTAGCATAGCCATAGTCATATAGTAAGTTTCTTCATCCGTCATACCTCTAAAATAGATAGCCATTAAAAAAGCACTCATTTGATAATCAGGAATATTGTCATTTGCATATTCATTAATGATATACTCAATCTCTTCCTTAGTTAAAACTAAGCCATCTCTTTTTTTAATTATAATATCAACTGTATTCATAAATTCCTTTCATATAAAGGGATTAGTAAATAATTCTTATCCCTTTTCAAATAATAACAAGCCATCCCCATTTCATTTTTTATAACCCTTACCAGCTTATTATCATAAAATAATAAAGCTGTTTCATCCTCTAACGCATAAGCATCATAAGGATATTTTTTTACTTCATCATCAAACAAAACTAATTCTTCTTTTTGGTAATGCGGACAAAAGATAATTGGTAATAGACCAAGACCTTTCACCATTTTAAAGTTGTAAAAATGGCCACAATCCATAAATACATCTTTATCACCCATGCCATAAGCAGCTAGCATGATAGCTCCAGCTGAAACCC
>CALUXJ010000068.1 GCA_944324725.1 uncultured Acholeplasmatales bacterium | reverse complement strand
GTGCCTTCAATTAACTACAAATAAATTTTCAACTATTCATCAATTATCTCTTGATTTAATTATAGTTGGCTCTTTTCATATAATCTATTTTAATTATAACGATTTTGTGCCTTTTTGCAAGGAGAAATATTCTTTACATTATTCTTTTTAGCTTTATTGACTAAAACGCTTTATTTTAGTATAATGACAATTGTACTATGTATTTGAGAATATATTATATTAATATAGATTAATTTAAATAACATAGAGAATTAGGAGAAACAAATATGATATTTAGTGTTGAAGGAAGTTCAATACCTTTGATTATTTTAAGCGTTCTTCTAGCAGTCTTTATTATATCAACAATATTGGGAGTTATTTATTATCTTAAGGTAAAAAAGAGTCATGAAAATATAGCCTTTTCAGTAGAAAAAGCTGAAAAAATTGTCGAAGAGGCAAAATTACAAGGTGAGAGGGAGAAAGCAAAACTTATTCAAGATGGCAAAAATGAAGTGAATGCTTATCGGGAACAAGCTGATGCGGAAATCAAGGAACGCAAGCAACAAGTAGTTGACCAAGAAACTAAGTTAGATGCTAGAGAAGATTCTTTAGATAGACGAAGCATTAATTTAGATCGGCGTGAAGAAATCCTTAATGATAAAGAAACTAAACTAGATGCGCGTAAAGATGAATTAGATGCGCAAATTAGTAAAGTTGAAGACACATTGAAAAAACAAGAAGATAAATTACAAGAAATAGCTGAAATGTCTAAAGAAGAAGCTGCCAACATTATTATGACAGAAGTTAGACAAAATATGGCTCAAGAAGTTGCACAATATATTAAAGATGAAGAAGAAAAAGCGAAATTAGAGGTTAAGAACAAGGCGAAAAATATTTTAGCTCTAGCCATTCAAAAATATTCGGGTGAAACGGCTAGTGAAACTACAGTAAGCACTGTATCTTTACCAGTTGAAGAAATGAAGGGTCGTATTATTGGTCGAGAAGGCCGTAACATTAGAACGATTGAATCTTTAACTGGGGTTGATTTAATTATTGATGATACACCAGAAGCTGTAGTATTAAGTAGCTTTGATCCAGTACGACGAGAAGTGGCTAAAAAAGCTTTAGAAATCCTTGTTAGTGATGGTCGTATCCACCCAGGAAGAATTGAAGAAGTTGTTGAAAGATGCCGCAACGAAGTAGAAATGGATATTAGAGAAAAAGGTGAAGAGGCGGTATTTGAAACAGGTATCGGTAAAATTCATCCAGATTTAGTAAGACTTTTAGGTCGTTTGCATTATCGTACAAGCTATGGTCAAAATGTCTTAAAGCATAGCGTAGAAACAGCAATGTTAGCTGGCAAATTGGCTAGTGAGATTGGTGAAAATGAAATTCTTGCTCGTCGAGCTGGTTTATTACATGATATTGGCAAAGCTGTTGATCATGAGGTTGAAGGTTCCCATGTGGAAATTGGTGTTGAATTAGCAACGAAGTATCATGAACCAAAAGAGGTAATTGACGCGATTGCTTCCCATCATGAAGATGTTGCACCAAAGAGTGTTATTGCGGTTTTAGTTGCTGCAGCTGATGCCTTAAGTTCAGCTCGTCCAGGTGCTAGATCTGATTCTGTTGAAAATTACGCAAAACGTTTAGAAAGTCTAGAACAAATTTCTAATTCAGTTAAAGGTGTTCAATCATCATTCGCTATTCAAGCTGGCCGTGAGGTAAGGGTTATTGTTAATCCAGAAGAAGTTGATGATTTATCAACTATAACTATTGCAAGACAGATTAAAGAAGAAATTGAAAATAAGTTATCTTATCCTGGTACTATTAAAGTAACAGTTATAAGAGAAACTAGAGCAATCGATGTCGCAAAATAAGTGTGAGCAAAACTCACACTTTTTAGCTAGTAAAGAGGTAGTAAATGCGCATTTTATATTTAGGTGATATTGTTGGCGATAGGGCTTTAGAAACTATTACTAGCAATATTGCTAGAATAAGACAGGAACAAAAATTAAACTTAATATTTGCTAATGCGGAAAATGTTTGTGGAGGTAGAGGCTTAAATAAAGTAGAGTACTTAGCCTTACAAAAGGCCGGTATTAGTGTTCTTACAATGGGGAATCATACTTACTCTAAAAAGGAAATTATAGATTTTATTGATAATAGTAATATTGTTCGCCCAGCCAATTTAGTTGATGCACCAGGTAAGGGGTATTTAACCATCAAGTATAATACCCAAACAATAACTATTATTTCACTTTTAGGGCGAGTCTTTACTAATAGTTTAGTTGATTGTCCTTTCCAAACCCTTGCTAAGATTTTAGCTACTGTTAAAAGTGACTATTACATTGTTGATTTTCATGCTGAGGCGACTTCCGAAAAATTAGCTTTGGCATATGCCTTCAAAAATCAAATTCAAGCTTTAGTAGGGACCCATACCCATGTTCAAACGGCTGATGAAAGAAATATTGAAGGAACACTTTATATTACGGATTTAGGAATGTGTGGGCCTCAAAATAGTATTATTGGTGATGATATTGAAAGTATAATTACTAGATTTAAGACGGGGGTTTATAAACCTAGTAAAGTTGCTGATGGTCCAATTATTTTACAAGGGGCAATATTAGATTTTACAAAGAAAAAAATAGAAAGGTATAGGGAATTTTTTAATGTCAAAAATTAAATTATCAATGCCAAATTTAGGTGATGCTCGTTCTAGAAAACAAAAGGAAACACCTACATTTAGTTATAAATTGAATAACGAATATAAAAATATTGGTTATGGTAAAACTTATCATATTTTTACTTATGGTTGCCAAGGTAATGAGGCTGATAGTGAGGTTATAGCTGGTATTTTAGAGGATTTAGGTTATGTTAAAGCGGCTGAACCATACGCTGCTGATGTAGTAATTTTAAATACTTGTGCAATCAGAGAAAATGCGGAAAATAGAATTTGGGGCGTTCTTGGTAATCTTAAAGGCGTAAAAGCTCAAAGGCCTAACATTTTGATTGGTATTTGTGGTTGTATGCCACAAGAGGAAAATGCAACTAATAAATTAATGAGCTCTTATCCTTTTGTTGATTTAATATTTGGTACGCACAATATTTATGATCTACCTAAATTATTAAATGAAGCCTACCATAAGGATGCTAAAGTAATTGAAGTTATTTCAACGGAAGGAGCTATTTATGAAGGAGCTCCAAAGCATAGAGAATCTAACTACAAGGCCTGGGTTAATATTATGTTTGGTTGCGATGAATTTTGCACGTACTGCATTGTACCATATACCCGTGGTAAGGAAAGAAGTCGAGCTAAGGAAGATATAATTGCTGAAGTTAAGGATTTAGTTGCAAAAGGCTACCAAGAGGTAACATTATTAGGTCAAAATGTTAATGCTTATGGTAAAGACTTAGGTAGTGATTACACTTTTGGTGACTTACTTTATGACTTAGATAAAACTGGCATTAAAAGAATTCGTTACACAACATCCCATCCACGGGATTTAGACTTAAAGACAATTTATGCTATGCGGGATTGTCCATCTGTAATGCCACATCTACACTTACCAGTTCAATCTGGTGATAACCACATTCTAAAAAAAATGAACCGGAAATATACTTGTGAGGAATATTTGGCTAAAATTGCCACCTTGAAAAAAGAAGTTCCCGGTATTTCTATTACAACAGATATTATAGTAGGCTTTCCTAACGAAACAGAAGAAGAATTTGCTAACACCTTAAAGCTAGTAGATGAGGTTAAATTTGAAGGTGCTTTCACCTTTATTTATTCTAAACGGGAAGGTACTCCAGCTGCTAAAATGGAAGATTTAGTATCAGATGAGGTTAAACATGAACGTCTCGACAGATTAAATGAGTTAGTAGATAAGTATTATTTAGCAGGAAATAAACGTTTTGAGGGACAAGTGGTTAAGGTTTTAGTTGATGGTGTAAGTAAAAATAATCCAGATAATTTATGCGGTTATTCCGAACATTTAAAATTAGTTCACTTCCCATCAAAAGATATGTCACTAGTTGGTAAAATTGTTAATGTAAAAATTACAGAAGGCAAAACTTGGTTTGCTTTAGGTGAATTAGTTGAATAGTTTAGAAAAGGCTTTAAGCACGGATGAGGAATATCTAAGGCTTAAAGCTTTAACTGCTTATTTTAGAGAAAATTCAGTCCTTAAGGACAAAATGAAAGCATTAACAAGTTTACAAAAAAGATTAGTAGCGGCCAAAGTTGAACAAGATTTTAATAAAACAACTCAATTAGAACTTGAGTACCAAAATTTAAAAAAGGAATTATTAACTGAACCATTTGTTGAGGAATATTTTACGCTTTTAGAAGATTTTTATAATGCGCTTTCATCATTAAAACTGCAAATTGAGGAAAAAATCGAAAAAAAATTAAATTTAGAATAAAAAAAGATTTTAATTGTAAGATTTTTGTTGAGTTTTTTGTCATTTTTGTTTATCATATTATTAGATTAGTACGAAGGGGTTGAAAATGATGGAAGTTAGATTGACCGATGATTATTTAAATCTAGGCGGCAAAGAATATGTATTAAGCGAAGTTACAGACTCATTAGCTAATTTATCAGCCTTACAATTAGTTACTTTTTTGAATGGCCTTAATATTAAATTACCAAGAGTTATAAACTCTGCTGCGTTAAGAGGAGCTCTTAATAGTAAAGTTGTGGAAGCAAAATCACTAAATTTGAGCGATGAAATGATGTATCGCTTACGTTTTTATCCAGATTTTAGTGAATATCAACTTCAATCTTTTTATAAGATGGTTTATCAACCAGAAATGGATATTAAGTACAAAAAGAGCTTATTTACACTAATTTTAATGAATGCAACATTATTAGGGGTAACAGATGAACATGTTTTGCAAATGTTAGAATTAGCACCAGAACCTTATGAAGAGTTTTCTAAGTTTGAAGATGTTTTGATGCCAGCTCTTTATGATTTCAACAAAGATTTTGATGGAATTAGAAAAGAAACATTAGTCGTTTCCTTAAGAAAGAGTGCGACTGCTTTAGATATCAGGGATTTAGGGCAAAAGTATGGCATATCTATTCCTAAACGCTTAAAACGGGATGAAATGCAAGTTTTAATCGAAGAGGGCTTAAGAAAACAACATAAATTAACAGAGGAAATGAAAGCTAAGCTTGACAAGTTACCAATAATTAACTTACAAAGAGTAGCTAAACAAAATGGAATTAAAGTCTCTGTTGATTTAAAGAAGGAAGATTTAATCGCTTATCTTCTTAATGAAGTTGATAAGGCTAAGTTTGAAACTAGACCACGCTTAAAATATGAATTAGATTTAGCTGATGGTTTCGTCTTTGATTTGGCTTATGTTATGGAAGTTGAAGAAATCGAAGAGTTTATTAGTGAACAAAATGAGGAAGACGGAGTTGTAGTTGAACCGGTCGTAGAACCTGTAAAAGAAGAGGTTGTTCAACCAGTAGAAGAGGTTAAAGAACCAGAACCTGTACAAAAAGAAGTAATTGTTGAAGAACATGTTGAGGAGCCGGTTGTTGAAGAAGTAAAAGAAGAAGTTAAGGAAGAGGTAATCGAAGAAGAACCTGTAAAAGAGGAACCACAAGAAGAGGTTGTTAAAGAAGAACCTAAAGAAGTGGTTAAGGAAGTTGTTAAAGAATCCTGCTTTGATTATGAAAAACTTACAAAGTGTGTTATTGATGTCATTCGTGAATTAACTCCTATTTTAACTAGACCAAAAGAACCAACTCCTGCTCCAGTTGTTAATATTTACAACTATGAACCAAAGCCAGAATCAAAACCAGAGCCTGTAGAAGAGAAAAAACCATTAGTTTTAAAACGTTATGGTTATCATAACTTTGATAGTCAAATTAGTCCAAATTA
>CALUXJ010000067.1 GCA_944324725.1 uncultured Acholeplasmatales bacterium | reverse complement strand
ATCAAATAGTCAAAGGGTGGATAAATTACTTTAGAATTGGAAAAATGAAAATTAAAATGGCTAGGTTTGGTGAATGGCTAAGACACAAAATAAGAGTTATAATAGTCAAACAATGGAAGAAGCCACTTAGAATATATAAAAACCTAGAGAAATTAAATAATAAATATAAGAATAATTTTCCATCTGAGGATTTATTTAAAGTGGCAAATTCAAGATTAGGCTTATATAAACAATGTGGCTTAAGCATAGTTAATTATATACTATCACCAAAGATACTAGAAACAAGAAATAGCAAAAGGGGTAGACCAGGACTGGTCAACCCCTTAAACTACTACCTAAGTAGTTTGTGAATAATATAAATGTAGCGCCGTATACGAGACCCGTACGTACGGTGCAATGGGAGGGACAAAAGTTAAAACTTTTTCTCTACCCTATTAATTAGACAAATAGCAATTAAAGTGATAAAATAATTTCAAAATAAACTTTTTATCGGAGTTAGTAGTTTTGTTAGTACCCGGCGAATGGAGTGATAGAAATGAGTAATAAAAAACTAAAGAAATTCAATTTGATAATGGGTTCAATCCATTTAGTACAGGCTTTAATTATGCTTTGTATGGCTTTATTTGTCAGTAAAATAGCTGATTATAAACCACCAGTAACGACAGCCTTCTTGGCTTATAATCCAATCTTAAATGACTTAGTATCAACTACTAAAGTTTTATTTTACTTGCCATTTGGGGTTTTAGTAGCTGTATTTTTATTTATATCAGCTTTTTTCCATTATTTAGTAAGTATTCCCAAAAAAATAAATCTTATTTATAATGAAGGGTTAAGCTAAAACATAAATGTTTTTAGATGGTACGAATATGCTTTATCATCATCTGTTATGATGGTTTTAATTGCCGTTTTATTTGGAGTTTATGATTTAGGAAGCCTTATAGTAATTTTCCTTTTAAATGCTTCTATGAATTTATTTGGTTTATTAATGGAAAAGATGAATCAAAACCGGGAAAAAACAACTTGGCTACCATTTATCTTTGGGGCTGTAGCTGGTTTAGGTGGTTGGATAGTAGTTATCATCCGTTTATTAGCTTGTGAAGACCTATCTCTAATTCCATGGTTTGTTTACGTAATTGCTGGTTCTTATTTTGTATTATTCTGTGCTTTCCCAATCAATATGATTTTACAATATAAAAAGGTTGGCAAGTGGAAAGATTATATTTATGGTGAAAGAGGCTACATCATCTTGAGTTTAGTCGCAAAAACCTTATTAGCTTGGCTTGTCTTCGCTGGTATAATGCAACCATAAAAAAATTAATACTACTTAGTTTAAGACACTTCTAAAGTTACTACTTTAGAGGTGTTTTTTGTTATTGTACAATATTTATTTGAAAACGTTGACAAAGTGTGGGGGGGGGGTTATAATTCAAGTAAGAAAACACGAGAAGAGGAGAATTAAATAATGAAAGCAAAAAAGAAAGGCTTTACTCTAGTAGAACTTTTAGTAGTAATAGCTATCTTAGCTATTTTAGCTACTGTTTCAGTAGTTGGATATTTGTCATTTACTGAAAAGGCTAAGCAATCTAAAGGCGAAACAGAAATGGCTCAAATTAGAGAAGTAATTAGAGGACAGCTTTTAGATGGTAATGAAATGTGTGTTAGTACAGGAACTGGTTCACATTTAACATTATATGTTAATGATGGTAAGGTTGGAACAAAGGCTTGTCCTACAGAAGGTCATGAACATTCAGACAAGAATTTATTAAGTACATTTAGTGATTTAGAAGTTTTTGATGGCACATTGACTTTAGCAAATGACATTATTACATATACAAAAGATGATGTCACAACAACTTGGAAACTATCAGAAGATACAATATCTGCTGTAGTAAATAAATAAGGAGGAAGTTTATGAAAAACAAAAAGAAAGGTTTTACATTAGTAGAACTTTTAGTAGTAATTGCAATACTAGCAATACTAGCAACAGTTTCAGTAGTTGGTTATCTAGCCTTTACAGATAAAGCACAACAAAGTGCTGATGAAGCAGCAGTTACGCAAATGAATACTGTCTTAGCCGGTGAAGGAGTAACAAATAAACCAGCTGATGTAGAAGAAGCTAAAAAGATGCTTGAAGCAGCAGGCTTTAATGTTGATGATTATACACCATTAAAATCAAATTATATTTTCTACTATGATAGTAGTGAATACATGGTTTTAATTTATGATCAAGAAGAACAGAAAGTAACATTCCCAGAAGAATTAGCTGAGAAATATAGCAATTTTACAAATGGTAATAAACCAGGAACATGGTATTTATTAAATAATCAAACATATCAATGGAAACCAATTGAAGATAATGGACAAGTAGGAATTAATAATCAATTAAAGGCAACTATTGAAGGTATGGATGAATATGATATTATTAGATTTGACAAAGATGTTTCTATTGGCTTGACGTATGACATTGATGCTAGATTTAATTGCTATTTTCCGACAAATATGAATGGTTATGCAAATTTGGATCTTAATAATGGTGTGTTAAACATTAATAATAATGATTCATTTCTTCAAATAGGTGGGAATTCCACTAAAAATACTATTGAGGCAAATATAACTATTTCAAATGGAACAATTAATTTAGCAGAAGGTAGATTCGGATATTCAACTTTGCAAGTTAATGAAGGTAGTTCATTAACTTTAAAAAATGTTTCCATAGAAACAAAGTACAATTCACAAGATGCAATTAGAAATACATTTGAAGTATTAAATAATTCAAATTTAACTTTAGTAAATTGCAAGCTTGTTAGTGAAAATGCTCAAACTACTGCAATTTATTTAGGAGGTACAAATTCTGAAACAAATATTTTTAATTCTGAATTTGTGTCCACTGCGTATGGTATTACAACAAATGCTAGTGGTCACGATAGCTTGAATGTATCAGTTAAAGTGGAAAATAGTATAATTACTACAACTGATGGACCAGCGTTATTGGTTAATGTTCCTGGAAACTATGATTTCAATAATTGTACATTAAATGGTAATGGTCTTGGTGCTGTTATTAGAGGTGGTAATGCTACATTTGAGAATTCGACTATCAAGGTAACTGGTGATAATAGTAAGTGGGATATTCATAGTGGTGAATGGGAATTCAGTAAAGTTTCTGGAACAGCTGATATTGAAGGTAATGGAACATTTCCATTTGTAAATCAAAATGGAACATGGTCTTCAGGTACTGGAATTCAATTTGGTGCTTTAATCGTTGGTGATTGGTCTTCATCATATAGTTATGATGCATCTTGCACATTAGTTAATACTTCGGTTTATATGAATGATGTTTGGAATTCATTACCAATAGTATATTTGTCACAAGATAGTGGTTATACTACGACATTTACCTACGATGAAAATTGTAAGTTCTATAATAATGATGCTTTAGTAGAATCTGATTCAGCTATAAAGGAAAATAGCGCTCAAAGTGTAAGTGGTGGTTTACAAAAAGGTAACATTGTTGTTAACCCATAATATAGGTAAATGAGTATTATTTGAACAAAATGGATTAATATCTAATTATAAGGGTATTAATCCATTTTTTACAATTTAAAGTATATTTTAAAAAGTGTTCAAAAACGCTATTTAGTTAATCACATTGTTCATATTAACTTTGAAAAGATTGTTTTGTATTGCTATAATCTTAAATGTAAAATATTATGAAAAAGGAAGTTATAAAATGCAAAGAAGGAAAAATGGTTTTACCCTAGTAGAATTACTAGTAGTAATTGCTATTTTAGCAATACTTGCTACTGTTTCTGTAGTTGCTTATCTTTCATTCACAGAAAAAGCTAAAGAAAGTAACGATGAAAGTTTAATTACTCAATTAAACACAGTGCTTCAAGGAAACGAAGCAATTGAAGGCAAACCAAATACAATGTATGATGCCTTAGCTCAAGTTGAAGAGGCAGGCTATTCAGTAGAAAAATTAACTCCAACAAGTGCTAAAAATGAGTTCTTATGGAATCAAAAGGAAAATAGGTTTGTTATTGTTTCAACTGATAGTCTAGAAGATACAGTTGATTCTTCTTTATGGATAATTGTAGATAATAAAGAAGAATTAGACCAATTAAAAGACAATTATTCAGTTTATTTATCAAGTACATTTAATGCAACTGAAACAACATTAGCTTTTACAAATGGTTTTGATGCTGGTGATTACGAAGGTATTGAAACTATTAACTATACAAATACTAGTGGCAGTGCTAAAAATGTTACTATTAGAACTAATGGTGGCACACTAAATATCAATGCTGAAACTGATACAGTTAATCACTATGGGGAGGCTAATGTTGTAGACATTACAGCAGTTGCTATGGATTCCTATCATGAATATGGTATAGTTTCAAGTGTTTCTATATTAAGCGGACATATTGAAATAAATAAAATGTCAATTGTTAGTTCTCTAGTTGTAACTAGTGAAAGCAAAAATATCACCATTACTAATTTTGGTAGTATCGCATTATTGAATACTATAGATTCAAACCCAAGTATTGAAATCAATAATATGGGTAGTATAGATACTGCTGTCATGTTAGAAACACAAGTTATTGCGAATAATGCACCTACATATATTCAAAATAATATTAATTTTTTGACACCTGATACTCATGAAATAACAAAGGGAGGTTATTATGATGGTAAAGGGGTTGAGTTATCAAACACTGATGACAAAGTGTTTGCGTTATTTATTAATACAAGTGAAAAGGTAATTATTGCAAATTTAAATATTGTTAGTAGCAAAAATGGTATTGCATATGGAAGAGTTAGTGATAATGATAATGTAGCACACACAAATGCCGATTTATTATTAATTAACTCAACAATTAAGGCTCCAAATAGAGGAATTCAAGTATGGTATCAATCTAAAGATGTAAATAGTGACAATAAAATTGTTTTAAAAAATGTAAATTTGGTGAATACTTCAGTGACAGACTATGAGACCGAAGTAGCAAATAGTACAATGGGATTAATTTGTACCATGTTAGATGATTCATATATAGAGTTCGATAATGTTAATTGTTTAGGTTTTGGATATTCTATATTATTAAATAATGCTGGCAGTACCAGTGTTAATAACACAAATAATACTATTAACATAAACAATTCTACAATGAATGGACGTGCCTGTATTGATGCACTTAATACATTTGATACAACGTTAAGCGTAAGTAATTCAAACATACATTGTATAAATATTTATACAGGTCCAACAGAAGTGTTTGGAAATATAGTAATAGAATCTGGTAATAATAATAAATTAAATTTGACAAATAATGAATTTTCTATATATAGGAGTCCGGCAACTGGTAATAATACACAATATGCTGTTATGATTTCTAGTGATAATAATGTTGTGACCATGTCTAACAACACAATGATTGCGAATATTTATTATACTTTAGATTCTAAATTACCTAGCACTACTGACGAATTGAATCCAATTATATATTTTAGCAATATATATAAAAATACTTTGGTTGGCAATTTTGAAAAGTCACAATATGTTTGTCATCAAGGTTCTAATACGCTAAGTTTTGACTGGTTTAATTTGCAATCTATAGAGCCATTTAGATATTTTGCCACAAATTTATCTTTTGATGATTTGTATTCTGTTTCAGATTTTCAAAGAGCAGTTGGCAGTTGGTTTATGAATGGTGAAGAAATGGAACTAATGAATAACCTAGTCGTATTAAGAGACACGATTGAAATGGCTGGAATGAAGGAAGGTCAATCATTTAAATACAACTTTAAGGATTATAAAATAAATATTGAGAATGGTGCTAAAATTCTTATTCCTAAGGGTGTAACAATTTACACAGATTCTAAAACATCTAAATTAGATTTATTTGCTGCTGTTGATGGATGTAAGTTAGAAGAAAAAGTAGATTCTAATGGTAATTATTATTACGTGTGTATCAGTTCAAATCAATAAGTTTATTAAGGGGCTGTGAAATAATAAACAGTCTATAAAAAATAAAACCCGATTAAAGATTGAACCAAAAGGTCTGGTCTTTAA
>CALUXJ010000066.1 GCA_944324725.1 uncultured Acholeplasmatales bacterium | reverse complement strand
ACTAGCAGCTAATTATCCATTTGCGACTATTGAGCCTAACGTTGGAATTGTTGCCGTTCCTGATGAACGTTTAAATGTTTTATCTGGAATGTATAATCCCAAAAAGACTACTCCAGCTACTTGTGAATTTACTGATATAGCTGGTCTTGTTAAAGGTGCATCTAAAGGCGAAGGGTTAGGTAACCAATTTTTAGCGAACATTCGTAATTGTGATGCTATCTTACAAGTTGTTAGATGTTTTAAAGATTCCAATGTCGTTCACGTTGAAGGCTCAATTGATCCGATAAGGGATGCTAAAATAATTAATTTAGAGTTAATTTTAGCCGACCTAGATGTTATTAGCAAAAGAATCCCTAAATTAGAGAAAAAAGCCCAAGCTAAAACTGATGACGCGCCATTTGAGTTCGAATTATTAAAAAGAATTGAAGCTTGCTTATTGGCTGAAAAACCAGTTAGAAGTATGACTTTTACCGAAAATGAAGTAAAATATGTGAAGAATTATAGCTTATTAACATTCAAACCATTTATGTACATTGCCAACATCAAAGATGACTTTTTAAGTAATCCAGAAGCAGATGAAGTTTATGTTAATTTCGCCAAATATGCCAAAGAAGAAGGTTCAATGATTTGCCCGATTAGTGCGCAAATTGAAAGTGAATTAGCTAGTTTATCAGATGAAGAAGAAAAAGAGTTTTTGGCTGACCTAGGTATAGCTGAACCAGGCTTAAATCGTTTAATTAAGGAAACTTATCAATTATTAGGTTACCAAACTTTCTTCACAACTGGACCAGATGAGTGCCGGGCATGGACGTTTAAAAAGGGAATGAAAGCTCCAGAGTGCGCAGGTATAATCCATACCGATTTTGAAAAGGGCTTTATTAAAGCTGAAACAGTTTCTTATGCCGATTTAATCAAAGAAGGAAATTATTTAAAAGCTCGCGAAGCGGGTTTAGTCAGACAAGAGGGTAAGGATTATGTCGTTCAAGACGGCGATATCATGCTCTTTAAATTTAATGTAACAAAGTAACTTCGGTTACTTTTTTTCTTTACTTAGGTATGGCACTTATAGTATAATAAGTGCGCTATGGGGACCCTTGTGGCCTCAAGAGAAAGGAAAGAAAAATGAATAATAGTTTTAAAATTAAGAAAATGGTAGGAATTGCCGTTTTACTTGCTTTAATTGTAGTATTACAATTAATTTCGAATTATGTGACAATTGGTCAAGTTAGTATTACCTTAGCCCTAATACCATTGACAATGGGAGCTATTTTATATGGACCTATAGTTGGTTTATTTTTAGGTATGGTAATGGGAGCGGTTGTTTTAGTTGCCCCATCAACAAGTGTGTATTTGAATTTTAACATTTGGTTGACCATTTTATTATGCTTATTAAAGACAGGTTTAGCTGGCTTAGTTAGTGGTTTAGTTTATAAAGGTATAATTAGACTTAAATTCTTAGGTATTGCTAAATTTCCAGTTGCTATCGTTTTTGCTGCCTTGTTAGCTCCTATTGTAAATACAGGAATATTTATTCTTGGTATTTCAACCCTTTTTGTAGGTGCTGATTTAAATGGCTTGGTAATTAGCTCTAATTTTGCGGAATCCTTCAGCGTACTTTATAGTTTAGTTATTACAATCAATTTTTTAATTGAATTCTTAGTAAGTGCTATTTTAAGTCCGGCTTTAGTTTACTTAACTAAAGTTTTAGCTCATCAAAATAATATGGGCTTTCAGAATGATTTTATGCTTTTAGATAATACAAGCAAAAATGAGACAATTTCTAATGTAAATAGTGAAGATTTATTTAAATAGAAGGTGAAATTATGCATTTGTTAGTTGATATTGGTAATTCAAGTATCTTTTTTGGGATAGAAGATAATAAGACAATAGTTAAAACCTATAGAGTAAATAGTGATGTTAAAAAATCAGCTGATGAATATTTGGTTACCTTAGCACCACTTTTAAAAAAATATCCAATTGAGGGAGCACTTATTTGCAGTGTAGTACCAATCTTAACAAGTGCAATTAAAAAGGGCATTCAAACCCTGTTCAATTTTGAACCAAAGATTATGGGCTTTGGTATGAAAACTGGCCTTAATATTAAGACAGATGATCCTAAAACTGTAGGCTCAGACTTAATTGCTGATAGTGTCGCTGCTTTACAAATTCATAACGAATGCTTAATTTTAGATTTAGGTACTGCGACTAAATATTTATATGTTGGCAATAATTCACTTATAGGTGTAGCGATTGGTCCAGGTGTAGCTGTTTCGACTAAAGCGATGATTGCTCATGCTGCCCTACTACCTAATATAGAACTTGTGGCTCCGAAAAAGGTTTTAAATTCATCAACCATTCCTTGCATGCAATCAGGCATTATCTATGGTTTTGCCTCCATGATTGATGGTATGGTTGATAAAATTAGAGAAGAAGTTGGTAATCCTAAACTAGAGGTTGTGGCCACTGGTGGTTTAGCTAAGTTAATTATTCCTTTATGCCGTAATCATATTAAAATCTATGATGAATTGATTTTAAGTGGTTTAATTAGTATTTTCTATAAGAATCTTTAAAGTATATTTTAAGCTATAAACAGCCTAATGCCGTCTATAGCTTTTTTATCTTTACTTTACTTGTAAATATAATTTTTATACCTATTAGAAAATATAGCAGGAAATGATATATATTTTATGGTTAAAACTTGAAAGCCTTTTCACGATGTGGTAAAATTTAGAAGAAAGAGGTATAGAAAATGAATTATTTAGAAAAATATGATTTATGGAAAAATTATAAAGATTTAGATGGCGCCTTAAAAAAAGAACTTTTAAGTATGGATGATAAGGCTAAACAAGAAGCCTTTACAACTGATCTTGAGTTTGGTACTGGTGGTATGAGGGGTATCTTAGGTGCTGGTACAAATAGAATGAACATTTATATCGTTGCTAAAGCAACCTTAGGTTTTGGTAGATATTTAGCTAAATTTAAAGATGCTTATAAGCGTGGTGTAGCTATCTCATTTGATAATAGACACTATTCACCTGAATTTGCTCGTATTTCTGCTGAAGTATTAAGTACACTTGGTTTTAAGGTATATTTATTTGAGGCTTTAAGACCAACTCCAGAGTTATCTTTCGCTGTTAGACATTTTGGTTGTGTAGGTGGTATTATGA
The DNA here is from genome assembly GCA_944324725.1 of uncultured Acholeplasmatales bacterium. GTDB lineage: Bacteria > Bacillota_I > Bacilli_A > Acholeplasmatales > Anaeroplasmataceae > CALUXS01. The sequence goes on along the minus strand of CALUXJ010000066.1, from coordinate 3,288 downwards.
TTACAGCTAGTCATAATCCAAAGGAGTATAATGGCTATAAGATTTATGATGAAACTGGTTGCCAATTAGTACCAAAGGATGCAGCTTTAGTTATTGAAGAAATTAATAAAATTACAGATTATTTCAATATTGATCATAGTAAAAATCACGATTTAATCCAAATAATTGGTAAGGACGTTGATGATGTATATATCAGTGAAGTTAAAAAGATTATTTTAAGACCAAATTTACGTAAAGATTTCAAGATGGTTTATACACCTTTACATGGTACTGGCCAAGTATTTGCGGTAGATGTTTTACGTTCTTGTGGTTATGATGTTACACCAGTAGCTTCCCAAATGACTTGTGACCCTGATTTTAGTGGTGTTAAAACCTCAAATCCAGAAAATAAAGAGGCCTTTGATGAAGGTATTGAGTTAGCTAAACAAATTGGTGCTGATATTGTTTTAGCAACTGACCCTGATGCCGACCGTTTAGGTATTGCTGTTTTGCATAATGGCTCTTACCATCTATTCACTGGTAACCAAACGGCAGCCATTGTTTTAAAATATATTTTAAGCACTAGAAAAGAATTAGGTACCTTACCAAAAGATGGTTATGTATTTACAACTAACGTATCATCAAGTTTACCAGTTATGATAGCTAAATCATATGGAATGCAAGTAGAAATCACTTTAACAGGCTTTAAATTTATTGGTGAAAAAGCAAGAGAAATGGAACAAGGGAAAGGAACTTATGTCTTTGGTTTTGAAGAATCATATGGTTGTTTAGTTAGCCCAATTGTTCGTGATAAGGACTCTATCCAAGCTATTTTAATGTTAAGTGAGGCTGCCGCTTATTATCGTTCTAAAGGTATGGACTTATATGACGCTTTAGAGGCAATTTATAAAGAATATGGTTATTATAAAGAAGGAATCACTAACATCGTTTTAAAAGGTCTTGAAGGTTCAAAGAAAATTGTAGAAATAATGGATTATTTCCGCAATCATGATATAACTCTTAAGGATTTCCCTATTTTAGTTAAAGATGATATTAAGAAGGGTATTAAGACTAATTTAGTAACTAAAGAAGAAGAAAAGATTGCTTTACCAACTTCAAACGTTATTAAATATTATTTGCCAGATGATACTTGGTTTGTTTTACGTCCAAGTGGCACAGAGCCAAAATTAAAGGTTTATTATGGTGTTAAAGCTGAATCAGAGTCAGCTGCTGAAGTTAAGTTACAAAAATTATCTGATGAAGTTTTAGCAATTGTAAATAGTTTATAAAATGCAGGCAACTGCATTTTTCTTTTGAAGGAGAAAAAATGAAAAAACTTTTAGCAATAGGTGAAGCTCTAGTTGACTTTATCCCCCAAAACACAAATTGTTCCTTAAAAGATATTAAAAGCTTTATGCCTAAAGTAGGTGGAGCACCCTTAAATGTTTTAGGAGCATATGCAAAGTTAGGTGGCAAGACTAAACTTTTGACAATGGTAGGTAAGGATGCCTATGGTGCAAAGATAATTGAATATTTAGAACATTATGGTATTGATACTTCAGGTATTAGGCAAACAGCCAAACAAACTACGCCCCTAGCTTTTGTTTCCTATAATAATAATGAGCGAGAATTTTTCTTTACTGCTGAAAATCCAGCTTATAGCAAATATCAGTCTAAATACATCAAAGAATCTGATTTTATAGATACCTATGCAATACATTTTTGCAGTGTAGCGTTAAAAAATGGACCAATGCTTAAAGCTACCCAAAAAGCTTTAAACATAGCTAAAGATAATAATGTTTTTATTAGTTTTGATTTAAATTTACGTCCACAGATGTATAATGATGACAAATTATTAAAAAATCGAGTTTTTACTTTTTTGCCCCAATGTAATATTTTAAAAATATCTGATGATGAGTTTTCTTTTTTGTTTCCCCAAGAAGACCCAATTGAAACCTTACCAAAATTACTTGGTGAAAATTTAAAATTAATCTTATATACGGCTGGTTCTGATGGTAGTATGGCTGTTACCAAGTCAGGAATAGTTGAGGCTAATAGTTTTAAGGCCTTAAAAATTCAAGATACAACAGGTGCTGGTGATGGTTTTATTGGCTCATTTTTATATCAAATAGCCAAAGATGATATTAATGACCTTACTAATATTTCTTTAATAGAATTAGAAAAGTATTTAAAATTTTCCAATATGTTTAGTGCTATCAGTTTAACTAAAAAAGGGGCCATAAATTCATACCCTAGCTATAAAACAGTGATTGAACATTTAAGTAAATATAATTAAAAGTAATATACTTGTATACTAAAGAAGTATTAGCTATAATAAATAAATGGTAGTATGATTTATAAGAAGGAGTTTGATCTGGATGAATAAAATAGAAAATCAGCAATTTGAAGAAGAACGCAGTTTATATCATTTATGTGATAGTCTAGTTCTAAATTGTCAATTTAAAGGTATTAAAGATGGAGAATCACCACTAAAGGAAGCTCGTGATGTAACACTTAAGGATAGCTTAATTGATTTAAGATATCCATTATGGCATGATATTAATTTAGTCATTGATAATACAACACTAACGTCAAATTGTAGAGCTGCTCTTTGGTATACAAAAAATTTGACAATTACTAACAGTAAGCTTCATGGTATTAAGGCTTTACGTGAATGTGAAAATATTGAGATTTCTCATTGTGATATGATATCTGATGAATTTGGTTGGCGCAATCATAATTTAACTATTAGTGACTCCCATCTTGTTGGTGTATATGCCTTCTTTGAAAGTAAGAATGTGCAAATAAATAATTTGACATTTACGGGAAAATATTCCTTTCAATATGTGGAGAATATGCAAATAGCTAATTCTAATTTTGATACTAAAGATGCATTTTGGCATACTAAAAAGGTTTTGGTAAAAGATACGGTCTTGAAAGGTGAGTATTTAGGCTGGTATTCTGAAGATTTAACTTTAGTTAATTGTACCATAATTGGCACACAACCTCTTTGTTACTGTAAAAATTTGGTACTTATTAATTGCACAATGATTGATTGTGATTTAGCTTTTGAATATAGTGATGTTAAAGCTAGCATTAATGGTAATATTCTGAGTGTTAAAAATGTTACTAGCGGAGAAGTAGTTGCTGATAGTATTGGTGAAATTATAAAGGAAGATAGCATATATCCATTGAATGGTGTCATAAAAATTAGGGAAAATATTTAAAAAGTTAGGGAGTGTGAAATAATTCGAATTTTATCGGATTAATTTCCACTCTTTTTTCTTTTGCCCTTAAAATACAAATTAA
>CALUXJ010000065.1 GCA_944324725.1 uncultured Acholeplasmatales bacterium | reverse complement strand
TGTAATATTTTTGCGGTGGCAGCCGACAGTAAATATGAAATAACTGGTTTAGGTGACTACGAGGTTAGTAAAGGTGGCAGCTTAACCGTTACAATTACAGTTAAAAACCAAAATTTATCCACAACCTACACTATCGTTTTACAAGCTCCAGCTTTAGATAGTGATAATAGCTTAACGGCTTTAATGATTGATGGTTCACTATTGGTTGGTTTTAATAGTGAGGTATTAAATTATACTTATGAGCTTAAAGCCAGTAAAGAAGTGACAATTAGCGTAATTACAAGCTCAGCTAGTGCTAAAGTTACAGGAACAGGTACTATTTTAGCTGAAGCAGGTCAAATTGCTAAAGTCGAGGTTACGGCTGAAGATGGTAGCGTGAGAGTTTATCAAATTGCCTTTATAGCTAAGGAAGGTGAGGTTGTAAAACCATATTTAACAAATATTTTAATTGACAATGTTAGTTTAGCTGGCTTTGCTGAAGAAACATTAAATTATACTTATCAGCTTCAAGATAAACTGACTTGTAATATTTTTGCGGTGGCAGCCGACAGTAAATATGAAATAACTGGTTTAGGTGACTACGAGGTTAGTAAAGGTGGTAGCTTAACCGTTACAATTACAGTTAAAAACCAAAATTTATCCACAACCTACACTATCGTTTTGCAAGCTCCAGCTTTAGATAGTGATAACACCTTAAAGGAATTAAAGCTTAATGGCGATGCTATTAGTTTGACAAATAGTATTTTTAGTTATTCTTATGATTTATATGACACTAAGACGCTTACAATTAGTGCGGTAGCTAATAGCAATAAGGCTAAAATTGATGGTTTAGGTACTTTTACCTTAAGTTCAAATGAAGCTACTTATACGATTAAGGTTACAGCGGAAGACGGAAGTGTACAAAATTATGTAGTAAAAGTAAGTTATAAAGAAACGACTAGTCAAACCGCCATAGATTATTATGCTGGTTTATCTGAAAGTATTGCTTTAACTTATATAGGTAGCACTAATTTAACGATTTCTTATCGTCAAAGTACTAGTGGTAGCTGGCAAACAGTTGATCAGGAACTAGTTCGCTTAGTAGGCGATAAGGTACGAGTTGATATTGTTGGTTTAGCAGCGGGAACATATGAGGTTAAGGTAGGAAACGAAACTTTATCTAATATTGAAGTTTATCCTTATGACCGGTCAGGCTATGCCTTCTTTAATGTGGAAGAGGGAGTAGGTGCTTATAACTTAGATGGTACCTTAAAGGCAGATACGCAAGTTATTTATGTATCTAACGCTACTAAGAATACAGTAACAGCTAAAATTAATGGTAAAACATATACAGGTTTAGTTGCTATTTTGCAAAATGTTAAAAATAGTAAAACACCAGTAGTTGTTAGAATTTTAGACAGTATTAAAACTAATCAGTGGGCCGTTAAGGACGATGCCCCGCGTTTAGTAGATGGCTCTAATTACACAAGTGCAGAATTAGAGGCTTACCGGACTAACACCTATGAGACTACTTATGGTGAAAATTTAGTTGGGTTAGTTTCAAAAATTATGATTAGTGGTGATAAGACCTATACTTACACCACAACGAAAACGGGAGTCGAATTAACTAAAACGGATAGTAGAGGAGTAGATGAAACTACCTATACGAGAGACAAATATCCTTCTATTACCGGCAAGAAGGTTCATGATGATGATTCTTATAACAATATGCTAGATATTTCCGATGCTAAAAATCTAACTATCGAAGGTATTGGTACTAGCGCTGAAATTTTCCAATTTGGTTTTACTTTCAAAAAATGTAATAGTGTAGAAGTTAGAAATTTAACTTTTACAAAGACGACAGAGGATGCTTGTTCCTTTGAAGGAAGTAATGGTAGTGAAGAGGATTATGGCAATTACTTTATTCACCATAATACCTTTAACAAAGGCCAAAATAACTGGGATATTTCTGGTGAACGTGATAAGGCCGAAGGTGATGGCTCCATGGATTTGAAATATTTACATAATGTAACGGCTTCCTATAATGTTTTTAACAATTGTCATAAGACTAGCCTAGTTGGCGGTAGTGATTCAAATATTCAATATAACATCACTTATCATCATAATTACTATAATCAAGTTAGTTCACGTTTACCATTAGGTAGACAAGCCAATTTACACATTTATAATAATTATTTCTATAAGGTTTCTAGCTCAAGTGTCGATTTAAGAGCTGGCGCGTATGCCTTCCTAGAAGGTAATTATTTTGAAGATTCTAAATTACCGAGAGTTCGAAGTGAAAAAGATGAATCATACAATTTAGCAAGTATTAAATCTTATAACGACTATGTTGATAGTAAGTCAGAAGAGCCAAGCTCAAGCTATGGTAAGTGGCAGGTTGTGACAAGTAGAACGGCTAGTGTTATTAGTAATTGTCAAATTAAAGGGGTTAACTACTCTAATTTTGATACTAATAGTACACTTTTCTATTATGACGCAAATAAAAAACAAAGTGCAGTTATGGTTTTAACAACAGCTGAAGAAGCTAAAGCTGATGTTTTAGCTTATGCTGGTGTTCTTAAGGAAGGTCAAACAAAAACAATTTTTAGTTAGGACGGGATTATCATGCAATTAAAAATCAATGAGACATTAATCTATTTTGAGAAGGATTTAGCTAAATTAGAAGAATTTTGTGGAAATTTTAAGTTAAATAAATATTTTATTATGATTGATCAAAATGTTTATAATTTTTATGCTAATGAACTGGCTAATTATTTTAGGGCTTGTAAAATAGTTATTATTCCAAGTGGCGAAGAACATAAAAATATGGAGACAGTTTTATCGATTTGCCAGCAGCTTCTAGAAGCAAATATCACAAGAGGAGATACCATTATTGCGATTGGTGGTGGAGTGGCAACCGATGTTTGTGGCTTTGTAGCTTCAATATTATATCGCGGAATCAAACATCTAATGATTCCGACTACCCTACTAGCGATGGTAGATGCGACTATGGGAGGTAAATGTGGCGTTGATTTTAATGGCAGGAAAAATATCTTAGGCTCATTTTATGAGCCAAAAGGTATTTATATCAGTCCCTACTTTTTAAAAACTTTACCACCAGAACAAATTGAGTCTGGTTTAGGTGAAGTAGTTAAATATTCCTTCTTGGCTAAAGATATCAACTTAGCTAAAGAGGATGATATGATTAATATTATTAAAGAAGCAATTCTCATCAAAAAACGTTATGTTGAGGCCGATTTTAAAGATAAAGGTATGAGAATGTGTCTAAATTTAGGTCATACCTTTGGCCATGCAATTGAGCTAAAAGAAAAGCTTTTACATGGTCAGGCCGTCTTAGAGGGGATCGCAATGATTTTTGATTTAGAGACGGATTTAGGCCTAGATGTTAAAGCGGAAAAAGAGCTGTTTGAAAGGCTATTAACTAAATATAATTTACATATCCATCATTATGATTATAAAAATTATTTAGATGATATTTTTAAGGATAAGAAAAACTTTAATGGAACACTTAACTTAGTCTTTGTTAAAGATTTTATGCCTTATTTATATCCAGTAACTAGGGGTGATTTAGATGATAAAATTAAGTTGTAACGAATTAAAGGGGAAGGTGGTTATTCCACCTTCTAAATCCTTGGCTCATAGAGCTTTAGTACTAGCTAGTTTAGCTAAACATGAGGTAGTTGTAAAAAATATTAGCTATTCTAATGATATTTTGGCAACTATTAGCTGTCTCGAGGGACTAGGAGCTACTATCATTAAACAAGAGGATAGTGTTATAGTTAAGCCTAGCCAGGTTAAAAAGGTGCATGATATCAATTGCGGGGAAAGTGGAACTACCCTAAGATTTATGATTCCATATGCTTTATTACAGGGTGAAACAATTGCTATTGACGGAGAAAACAGATTGAAAATTAGACCAATCGATGATTATTTTCCAATGCTTGAACAAAACCAGGTCAAATACCAATATAATGGTAGCTTACCAATTGTTTTAACGGGTCATTTACAAAGTGGTGTTTATGAACTTAATGGTAATGTCTCAAGTCAATTTATTTCTGGTCTTCTTTTAGTATTACCTTTCTTAAAAGGTGATAGTAAGGTTATCATTAAAAATAAATTAGAATCTAAACCTTATGTTGATATGACGGTTAAGATTGCCAAAGAGTTTGGTATTAATATCTATGAGGAAGGAAATATTTATACTATTCCTGGTAATCAAGAAGTTGTGGCTAAAGAATACTATGTGGAAGGTGATTATTCGCAAGCAGCCTTCTTCCTAGTTGCTAATGCTTTAGGGGCTAATTTAGAACTTGTGGGACTAAAAAGATCTAAAATGCAGGGTGATGAAGCAATTCTTGATATCCTTGGTGAATTTGGTGTTAAATTTAATGAGCATTTTGAAGCGGTTGAACGTAAACTTCACCCAGCTACTGTTAGCTTAGCCCAAAATCCAGATTTAGCTCCTATTTTAGGGGTTTTAGCTTCAAGTATTATGGGAACGACCAAGCTAGTTGATCTTGAACGTTTGGCCTTTAAGGAATCTAATCGGATTTTATCAACTAAGGATATGCTAGAAGCTTGTGGTGTGAAGGTTATAGCTGATGATAAGAGCTTAACCATCATTGGCCCAACGGACTATCAAGTGGGTAGTATTAAGACTTGTAATGACCACCGGATTGTTATGTCTAGTGCGGTTTTAAGTTTAGTTTGTCCTTACGTTTTAGTAGATGAAATTAAACCTGTTAACAAATCATTCCCTAATTTCTTCACGATTTATCAAAACTTAGGTGGTGTTGTTAATGAATAAGCTAGAAGAAGCTCGTAAGTTAATTGACGAGGCTGATACCCAAATTAGAGAGGGTTTCCAAAAAAGAATGCAGGCGGTAGTCGAGGTTATTAATTATAAAAAGGAACATCAGCTACCAATTTTAGATAGTCAAAGAGAAAAAGAAGTTATTGCTAAAAATTTGGCTAAACTAGATGATGTAAAGCTTGCTAAATATTATGAAGAATTATTAAATGACTTAATGCAAATATCTAAAGCCTATCAAGAGGAGCTTTTACATGAATAAATATGTTTTAATTGGGGCAAAGTTGGGTCACTCCTACTCTGCTTTAATACATAATTATGTTTTTAAAAAATACAATTTACCAGCTACCTATTCTTTACTTGAGGTAGCAGATTTAGCTGAATTTGTTAATTATGCCAAAAATAATTTAGCTGGTTTTAATGTTACTATTCCTTATAAGGAAAAAATAATGCCATATTTAGACTACATTAGTCTAGAAGCGAAGACGTTGGCCAATGTCAACACCGTTAAAATTATTGATGGTAAGCTTTATGGCTACAATACCGATTATATTGGCTTTTTAGAAATGCTTAAATATTATCAAATTGAGGTTAAGGATAAGGATATCTATATCTTAGGCTCAGGAGGAGCTGCAAAAACTTGTTTTAAAGCTTTAGCTCCTGCTGCTCATAAAATTAAAATGGTATCGCGTTCTAAGCATGACGAAAATACGATTAGCTACGAAGATTTAGCTAATGCTAATTTAGACTTAGTTGTTAATGCCACTCCAGTTGGCATGTATCCTAATGTTGATGCTTATCCTCTTAGTAAAGAGCTCTTAGAACACGCAAAAGAGGTTGTAGATTTAATTTATAACCCAAGACAAACTAAATTCTTAGCCGCAAAGAATTCCTGGCATAATGGGTTAGTAATGCTTATAATTCAGGCTCTAGCTGCTGATAAAATATGGCTAGATATCAATTATGATACTGATTTAATAAAAGAAGTAGGTGAAACTTTTGAATAATATTGGTTATTTATATAAGACAACTATTTTTGGGGCTAGTCACGAGGATTATTGTGGCGTTTTAATTGAGGGTGTTAAACCAGGCATTAAGCTATTAGAGGATGATTTTTGGCCTAGCTTAGATAGAAGGAAACCAGGTGCTTATGGTACGCCCCGTAAGGAAAGTGATAAGCCACTTTTAGTAAGTGGGGTATATAATGATTATACGAATGGTCAGCCTCTTTTAATTATGTTTAAAAACGAGAATAAAAAATCCAGTGATTATGATAAATTAATAAATCAACCACGCCCTAGTCATGCCGATTTTGTCGCTCATGTTAAATATCATGGCTTTAATGATCCGCGTGGTGGTGGTCCTTTTAGTGGACGCCTAACCTTAGGACTAGTGGCAAGTGGTGTAGTGGCAAGTAAAATATTTCCTCTCAATATAAGTAGCGAAATTATATCTTTAAAGGGTGAAACTGACAAAACAAAGTTTAAAGAAATATTGGCTCAAACTAAGGATAATTTAGATAGTGTTGGCGGGGTGATTCGCCTTGTTATTAAAGATTTACCAGTTGGTTTAGGAGAACCTTATTTTAACTCTTTAGAAAGTGAATTAGCACGAGCACTTTTTAGTGTTGGAGCAGTTAAAGGTGTTTCCTTTGGTAGTGGTTTTGCTGGTACTAGCCTTTTAGGTTCTGAGTTTAATGACTTAATTATCGATAAAGAAGGTCACACTAAAACTAACCATAATGGTGGTATTAATGGTGGTATAACTAATGGTAATGATGTTATCATCAATGTGGC
>CALUXJ010000064.1 GCA_944324725.1 uncultured Acholeplasmatales bacterium | reverse complement strand
GGTCAACTTCACTTATCGTGCTATATTAATCAGTCAAAAGAATGGGGCTGACCTGTTATATGGCCTTGAATTCGAACCCCTATTAAAAGAACTAATTTAAGGAAATATCTCTTAATTTTAAGTAAAAACGTTTTTGTATTTACCTCTTAATTAAGAGATATTTTTTATAGGTTTAATTGCTAGCAATTTTAATACAATTAGTGTATAATTTTTCGCGGAAAGAAATGAGGGAAAAATATGACAAATATTTTGGAAATAAAGAATTTAGAAGTTAGGGTACCAGAAAAAGAAATTCTAAAGGGCCTTAATTTAACAATAAAGACCGGTGAAATTCATGCCATAATGGGTCCAAATGGAACTGGTAAATCAACTCTTGCCTCAGTTATTATGGGTAAAAAGAATTATGAAGTTACTGGTGGAGATATTTTATTAGACAATGAATCTATTCTACCACTTCAAGTTGACGAAAGAGCTCGTAAGGGTATCTTTTTAGCTTACCAATACCCAGAAGAAGTTAATGGGGTTACTAATTCCGATTTCGTTAGACAGGCAATGAAAGCCTGTACAGGTAAGGATGTAAATCTTTTTACTTTTATTCGTAAATATGAAAAAGCTTGTAAGGATTTAAAAATGCCTGAGGACTTAGCTCACCGGTATTTAAATGAAGGCTTTTCTGGTGGGGAAAAGAAGCGTAACGAAATTTTACAAATGAAAATGTTAGAACCTAAATTTGCTATTTTAGATGAGATAGATTCTGGTCTTGATGTTGATGCCTTAAGAATCGTTGGTGAAAATGTTTATAATATGGTAAATGAGAATTTGGGTGTGCTTTTAATTACTCATTATGAACGTTTACTTGATTACATTAAACCTGATTTTGTTCACATCATGATAAATGGTAGAATTGTTATGACTGGTGGTCAGGAACTAATTAAGAAGATTGATCAAAATGGTTACGATTGGGTTAAAGACGAATTGGGTTTAGATATAATTGATGAAGAAGAAGTGCAAACAAGACATGCTATTTTAGGCTCTTGTGCACATGCAGGTAAAAATAATGAATAAAATAATTATTGAAGATAGTTTAACCAATGTTTCTTTAAAATTAGAACCAAATTCTACTGTTACTTATATTGCTTTAAATCCAATTGAAGAGCGCCAATTTATTTTGCCAGAAGGTGCTAAATTAAATTATATTGCCGTTAACTTTGAATCAACTACAGCTAAACTATTAGTAGAGTTAGTAGGCGAAGGAGCTGATTTTGAAGGTCAAACTTTAACGATAGGTGATAAAGGTCTATTTTCTTATCAACAAGAAATTAATCATAAGGCCAAGGCAACTACATCTTATATTACTAATTTAGCTTTATCCTTTGGCGATAGTCAAATTAAATACGAAACAATTGGGCATATTTTTAACAAGATGAACAAATCAAATTGTCGTCAATTGGCTAAAGGTATCATTATCAGTGAAAATTCTAGTATTGAAGCTAAACCAATTTTATTAATTGATGAAAATGATGTTTATGCCTATCATGGCGCCGCTATAGGCAAAATGAATGATGATGAATTATTTTATTTGATGAGTAGAGGATTAACCCAAGAGGAAGCTTTAGCCTTATTAGTTAGTTCAATGATTAATCCTTTAGTCGAGGCTTTGCCAACGGAGGTTAAGCCGACGATTAAATCAGAAATAGAAAAGAGAATCAAACTATGATAGATGTAAAAGATATACGTAAACATTTTAAAATTTATGATAGATATCCAGATTTGTGCTATCTAGATAGTGCGGCTTCAGCTTTAAAGCTAGAAGAGGTAACTAAAGCTTTGACTGATTATATGGATTATAACGGGACTAACGTTCATCGTGGTGTTTATAAGTTATCATATGAGGCTACTAATGCTTATGAGGAAACTCGTGAGGTTGTTGCTAAATTTATTGGTGCTAAGCCAGATGAAATTGTCTTTACACGTGGTACATCTGATGGCTTAAATATGTTAGCTCAAAGTTATGGCCTTAATTTTTTAAAACCTGGTGATGAAATTATCTCTAGTGAACTTGAACATCATTCAAGTCAAATGCCATGGCTTAATGTCAGCCAAAAGACAGGTGCTACCATTAAGTATGTTAAGTTAGACCAAGAAAGTCGTATTACCATTGAGGAGTTCAAAAAAGTTTTAACTAAAAATACGAAAGTAGTAGCTTTAACACACGTATCTAATGTTATGGGGTATGCTACACCGATTAAAGAAATAATCAAATTAGCTCATGAAGTAGGTACGTTAGTTATTGTTGATGGCGCTCAAAGTGTGCCACATATGCAAATTAATGTTAAAGATTTAGATTGTGATTTTTTAGCTTTTTCTGGTCATAAATTAATGGGACCTAATGGCGTAGGTGTTTTATATGGCAAGAAAAAACTTTTGGATATGTTGCCACCTGTGGATTTTGGTGGTGATATGGCAGAAGATGTTTATACTGATCACATGAGTTATAAAGATGCCCCATATAAGTTTGAAACTGGAACCCCAATGGTTGCCGAAGTTATAGCACTTAAAGAAGCTATTAAATTTATTGAAAAAGTTGGCATTGAAAATATTTATCAACATGAAAAGTATTTACACAATTTAGCTTTAGCTGGTTTAGCTAAAATAAAAAATGTCGAAATCTATAATCCAACTAGTGAAACAGGTATTATTAGCTTTAATATTAAGGGCACGCATCCTCATGATGCCGCTTCTGTTTATGATAAAAATGAGGTTTGTCTAAGAGCTGGTCATCATTGCGCCGAATTAATTATGCACCATTTGCAAGTGGTAGGAACTTTAAGGGCTTCCTTCTATCTATATAACGATGAGAAAGATGTTGAACGTTTCTTAGCCGCAACTAAAGAAGCAAGTGACTTTTTTGCAATGTTTATGGAGGAATAACTATGAAATTAGAAGATTTATATCGCCAAGTAATTATGGATCATTATAAAAATCCTCGTAATAAAGGTTTAGTCAAGGATGATTCTTATAAAGAAATTCACTTACATAATCCTTCCTGTGGTGATGATATTACAATCGAAGTTAAGGTTGAAAATGATGTTATTACTGATGTTTTACAAGATGGTACGGGTTGTTCTATTTGCTGTTCCTCAGCTTCTGTTATGAGCGAAACATTAAAGGGTAAAACTATTGAAGAAGCTAAAAAAATCATTGAGGATTTTTTCGAGATGATTCAGGGTAATAATATTACAGAAGATGAAGAAGAGGCTTTGGGCGAGGCTTTAGCGTATAAGGGTGTATCACAATTTCCTGCGCGAATTAAATGTGCAACCCTAGCTTGGAAGGCTTGCGAAAAAGCTTTAGAAGATGGTGATACAGATGAATGATGATAAAATCATTAATGAAGATTATAAATATGGCTTTAAGACAGATGTCAATCCTTATTTAACATCTGGAAAAGGGCTAAATGAAGACGTAATTAGGTTTATTTCTCATGCTAAAGGTGAACCGGAGTTTATGCTTAATTATCGTTTAGAAAGTTATAAGCAATTTGTCAAGCTCCAAAATCCAAAATGGGGTCCTGATTTATCTGGTATTGACTTTCAAGATTACACTTATTATGTAAAAAGCACAAAGGATCAAGCTTCTAATTGGGAAAAAGTTCCAACTAAAATTAAGGATACTTTTGCTAAACTTGGTATTCCTGAAGCGGAAGCTAAATATTTAGCTGGTACATCTACCCAATTTGAATCTGAGGTTGTTTACCACAAAAATTTAAAAGAATTAGATGATTTAGGTGTCATTTTTTGTGACACTGATACGGCCTTAAGAAAATATCCAGAATTATTTCAAAAGTATTTTGGAACGATTGTACCAAAGAGCGATAATAAATATGCTGCCTTAAACAGCGCTGTTTGGTCAGGTGGTTCTTTTATTTATGTTCCTAAGGGCGTAAAAGTGGAAAAGCCTGTTCAATCCTACTTTAGAATTAATTCAGAAAAGGTTGGTCAATTTGAAAGAACTTTGATTATTGTTGATGATGATGCAGATATTCATTATGTTGAAGGTTGTACAGCTCCAATTTATTCTAAAGATAGCTTACATGCGGCTGTTGTAGAAATATATGTTGGTAAAAATGCTAAGTGCCGTTATTCTACAGTTCAAAATTGGTCAAATAATATCATTAATCTGGTTACTAAACGGGCAAGAGTTATGGACAATGGTCTAATGGAATGGATTGATGGTAATGTTGGTTCAGGTCTAAATATGAAGTATCCTGCTTGTATTTTAGAGGGTGATGGTGCTAAAGGTACTACTGTTAGTATTGCCTTTGCCTCTAAAGATCAGTATCAAGATACAGGTGCTAAGATGATTCATTTAGGAAAAAATACTACTTCCAATATTATTTCTAAATCAATTTGCCGGGCTGGTGGCGTCGTAAATTACCGGGGGTTGGTTTCTTGTGGTAAAAATGCTAAAGGTGCTAAATCCCACGTTGAATGTGATACTTTAATCTTAGATGAAATCTCTAAAAGTGATACTATTCCTACTAATATTGGTAAAAACCATGATATGTATATTGAACACGAAGCAACCGTTTCTAAGGTTAACGAAGACCAGTTATTTTACTTGATGAGTAGAGGCTTAACAGAAGATGAAGCCACAGAAATGATTATTATGGGCTTTATTGAACCATTCTCCAAAGAATTACCAATGGAATATGCGGTTGAATTAAATCGTCTAATTAAATTAGAAATGAAGGACGCTATAGGCTAGGAGTTAAGAAGATGAAATTGCTTTATGAAACAGAATATCGGATGCGGACTAACGATTTTACTTGCTATGATCATTTAAGTCCAACATCAATTTTAGATACATGCCAAGATATAGCTGGTACACATGCTGCCCTTTTGCAAATGGGGTTTGATGATATGTATAAAAGAGGCTATTACTGGGTAGTATTTAGAGAGAAAATCACTATTTTAGGAACTGTCAAACAAGGCTCTTCTATCAAGGCTATTACTTGGCCAGAAGTTAAGAAAGGAGTTAGCTTTGTTAGAAACTATAAACTTGTTGATGAAGAAGGTTCCGTAATCGCAGTTGGCTCATCTGTTTGGTGCTTAATTAATACGACAACTAGACGACTAGAGAGAGCTCGCGATGTTAACTATGATGGTGAGATACATGAGGAAATAATTTATCCGGAAATAAAGAAGTTAGAAGATCATAACTTACCTGTAAGTCAAATTAATTATCAGGTTAAATTTACGGACTTAGATCATAACAAGCATATGAATAATTCCAAATATATGGATGTCTTTTTAGATATTTTAGATTTAAAGGCAAGTGAAATAATAACTGATGTCCAATTAGACTTTATTCACGAGGCTAAGGAAAAGGATATTATTAATATTCGCTATGCTTTAATAGATGACACATATTGTTTTGAAGGCTATATTGCTGATAGTTTAGCAATAAGAGCAGAAGTGAGGGTCAAAAATGCTTAATTTTTTGAGTTTTATGCGTGAGAGTGTTTCTAATTTTCATGCATGCAATAATATTGTAAAAAAATTAGAAGAAGCCGGTTTTACTAAATTAGATGAAAATAATTACTGGGCTATTGACTATAATAAAAAGTATTATGTTAAACGTAATGACACATCTATTATCGCCTTTACTACTCCTAATAAAAAAACAGTTAAAGGCCTTAATGTTACTGCTAGTCATTTAGATTCTCCTAGTTTTAAGGTTAAACCAAATTCTTTAATTAACGATGGTAAATATTTACGTTTAAATACGGAAGTTTATGGTGGACCAATTTTAAATACATGGTTAGATAAACCACTAACTTTAGCGGGCCGGGTAATTTTACAAAAAGAAGGCAAAATTGTTAGTCAACTACTATATATTGATAAGGATTTATTAATAATTCCTAATATGCCACCTCACTTATTACCAAAGATAAGTAAGGGTATGGAATATAATGCTCAAGTTGACTTATTGCCACTCTTAGGTCTAAATGGTAGTCTAGATTTAAAAGAAATAATCAGTAAAGAATTAAATGTTGATTCAAGTGCTATAATTGATTTTGATTTAATATTAGTCAATAGACAAAGGGCGCGTTTGGGTGGTTATAATGATGAATTTGTTTTTTCACCTCAACTAGATGACCTAGCTGCTGCCTATACTTGTCTAGAGGGCTTTTTAGAAGCTAATAATAAGGAAACATTTAATTTCTATATTGCTTTTGATAATGAAGAAGTTGGCAGTAGAACTCGCCAAGGAGCTGGTTCTGGTTTCTTTAAAGACGTGTTAGAACGCGTTTTAGAAAAATTAAACTATTCCATTGAAGAAAAAAATATGCTTTTAGCTAATTCTTTCATTATTTCTTGTGATAATGCACATGCAACAAATCCAAATCATCAGGAACTATTTGATAATCAAAATAGAACTTATCTAGGTCAAGGTGTAGTTGTTAAGTATAATGCTAATCAAAGCTATACAACTGATAGTTTATCTGCTAGCTATTTGGCTGTTTTGGCCCAAGAAGCTAAGATTAATTTACAAAGATATACTAATCGCTCAGATATAAGAGGTGGTTCGACTTTAGGAGCTATCTTAACTAGTCAAGTTGCTATGCATAGTGCTGATATCGGCCTTGCTCAACTAGCTATGCATTCTAGTCTTGAAGTCCTTGCTACTAAAGATTTATTTGATATGGTAAAGTTAATTAAATGCTTTTATAATCATAATATTATTATTAATTCTGACAATGAATTAATCTATTAAAAAAGAGCCTTATTAGCCCCTTTTTTGTAATACAAAAATTATTCTTTCATCTTCATCTTCTAAATCATCATTAAAGTCACCAACAATTTTA
>CALUXJ010000063.1 GCA_944324725.1 uncultured Acholeplasmatales bacterium | reverse complement strand
ATATAGAAAATCAAAAAAGACAAAGCCAAACATTTTACCTGGTGAAAAATCTAGATTACCATCATAATAGGCCTCATATTGGGGGATTCCACTACCTAAATAACCCTTATATTTGGTATTTAACCAAATGATAACAAAAGATACCAATATAGCTATAACTAAACACACGCCAATTAGTAGGCTATTTTGGCCTTGAAATATCTCATTGCTAATATTGGTAATTTCATGAACTAGAAATTGATAAAAGGCAATAAACACCCCAACTATTACCCCAAGTAAGACTATTTCTAAAATTAAAGATAAAGTCTTTTTCTTCATAATTTCACCTTCTGTTGCTAATTATACCAAAATACATGCATAGAAAAAAGTATTAAAACTGTAATTAACTGTTTTAATACTTTTATTTTTTTGTTTAATTTTTATTAGTACTACCAAAGCCACCAACTCTTGTATCAGTCGCGTTGTCATCAACTGTAATACCATAGGCTAAGAATATACCTTGGGCAAAAGCCTCACCTGCTTTAATTTCTAAAGTCTTATCCTGAGAATTATTAGTAATCTTAATGAATATATGACCCTCATTTAAAGCATAGTAATAATCGGCATCTATTACCCCAACCGTATTATCTAAACCTAAGCGGTACTTAAAGCCAAGGCTTGAGCGAGGGAATAATAGTAAAACGTAATTTTCCTGCATTTGGCAGCGAATGCCGGTAGGAATTTTAATTGTTTCTCCTGGTTTAAGCGTAAAAGGAATAGGACTATAAAAATCATAGCCAGCACTACTTTTAGTTGCTCGTTGGGGCAACTTAATACTTTGATAAACTGCCTCGTCTGGTAAAGCCTTAGCAAACTCTTGGTAGCTTACTAAGCTAAATTTAGCTATTCTTTCCATTTGTTATTGCTCCATCATCAAATAATATAATTCTTCCCTCATCAATTGTTCTTTTAACATCAATAACTCTTTGATTAGAACTACCTACCCAGTGCAATTGAGGATTAAATTTATCAATTTCAAAACGTCCATCACAAATCACATCAAGCATGGGAATAAAGGGTAGAGATGAAATATCTTCATATAAATAGCCCGTATAAAGCCATTTAGTCTTATTAGGGAACTTAGCATTAATTTCTGCTACTAGTTCACCAATCGCATTAACATTTAACGGGTGAAGGGGATCTCCTCCACTAAAGGTTATACCATCGACATAGTCCTTGGCTAATTCCTGAAACAATTCTTCTTTAGCCGCCTCATCAAAAGGAATGCCACCATTAATATCATGTGTAATAGGATTATGACATCCTGGACAATGATGCGTACAACCAGCAACCCAAAGCACCACTCTTAAGCCATAGCCGTTGAGCATATCATCTTTGGTAATGTTATGATAACGCATTACTACATACTCTTCCTCTCTTTAATTTCAGCCATCTTAGCATCATTTAACCGAGTATCACCAGCAACCCGGGAATAAGATAAGTAGCCGTTCATTCTTTCAATCTTAGTCAAATTCTTAGAGCCACATACTGGGCAAACATCCATATCTAATTCTTGGTGACCACAATCTTCACAATAAGCTAAAGACAAATTAACCCCTTCATAGAAACCTAACTGCATAGCCCGGTGAATTAAGGATTTAATGGCGCCAATATTATAGTCAATTGGATACTTAACATATTGGATTTTTCCACCATTAGATAAATCCCAGAATCTCTTTTCTAAATTTTGTTTTTGAATAGGAGTAATGTCTTCTGTAACATGACAATGGAAGGAATTAGAAACATAAGGTCGATCGGAAACACCTTCAATGATACCATATTTTTTCCTAAACTGTGTTATTTGTAAACCACATAAAGACTCAGCTGGGGTACCATAAATTGCATACAAAATTTGATCTTTTTTCTTAAACTCATTTATTTTTTCATTAATATGTTCTAGTGTTTTAATCGCAAATTCGCCGTCTTCAACTAAACTCTTACCATTATATAATTCTTGTAGCTCGTTTAAAGCTGTATAACCAAAGGAAGCGGTCATCGGTTTTAAAAGTGGTTTAATTTTATCGTTTGGATTTAAGTGACCACCATAAAAGCCACCTTGACAATAGCCAAGTGGGTTAGTTGAAGCTTTCATTTCCCCTAAGTAATTATAAGTTCTAATATGAAGGCCTCTAATTAATTCAAGATAGTAATCTAATACTTCATAGAAAGGTTTACTCTCTTGCCGAGATTTAGCTAAAATCATAGGCAAATGAAGGCTAATAGCACCGATATTAAATCTACCAACAAAAATTGGTTTATCATTTTCATCAGCTGGCTCCATCCCCCCTCTTTCATACCACGGAGATAGGAAGGCCCGACAACCCATTGGAGAAACGACCCGTTTATATTTTTTGTACATGCTAGCTACATAACCTTCACCTGTTAAGCTTAGCCAATCAGGATACATGGTCTTAGAAGAACATAGGATACCTTCATCAAAAACATCTTCATTAATCTTATTTGGTCCATGTAGGTCCTCATCATAAAGGAAGACAATTTTTGGGAATAGAACCGGTCTTTTCCGACCTTTCTTACCTTGACCACCTCGTCTAACCTTAAAGCATTCAATGCTAGCCATCTTAGCAAAACGTTCTGTACCAAGGCCCAAAGTAATGGTAATAAAAGGATAATCACCTCGACTAGAACCAATTGTATTAAACTTATATTCTAGTCCTTGCCAACCTTGACGGAAATCATTTCTAATATCCTCTAGAGCTTGTGAATCAGCCTTAGCTTTAGATAGACCTAAACCTACATATTTAGTATAGTATTTAGTATAAGATTTTTCCGCATAAGGCGCTAAAATTTTATCAATTTCTGGAACAGTAAAACCACCATATTGTTGAGCAGCGGTTGATAAAACTAAATCACCAATAACGTCAAAGGCTACATCTAGGGTTTTTGGCTCATTATACCAAATGTTACCCATTTCAAAGCCACCCTTTAAAACGTTTTCGACATCAAATAAACAACAATTCATAGTATCACGTCTAGCAGACATATCATGAATATAGATATAACCATCGTTAATGGCTTGTAATTCTTCAACATTTAGGAAAAATTTCTTATATAATTCCTTATTTAATTGATTGTAAATTAAACTTCTTTTAGTAGAAACTAAAGCACTATCCGTATTAGAGTTTTCCTTATCCCCAATATACATAATTGATTGGCTCTTAGAATAAACCTCATCAAGCATATGCACAAAGTCTTGTTTATAATTTCGGTAATCTCGATAGCTTTTAGCAACAACAGGGAAAGTTTCCTCTAAAGCCCCTTCAACTATATTATGCATTTTAGCAATATTTATCTCTTTTAAATTATTAGTATCAATAGTACTCAAAACAGTTTCAATAATCTTATTTAAATCATCTTCCGTAAATTTAACTAAAACCCTACTAGCAGACTTCATTACTGCTACTTTAATCTTGTCGGGATTAAACTTTTGTAAAGTACCATCTTTTTTAATAATTTTTACTTCATTAACATCAATCATTTCCCTCTCCTCCTTCTCAATTTCTTTTCTAAATTATCTCTATCATAACACTATTAGAAGTTAAAAACAAGAAAAAAACAAAACTAATTTTAGCATGCATTTGGTGAAATTATTAACCTGTAAAAGTAAATAAATATTAATTTTTTTTAGGTTTGCAAATTAGTATTTTACTATCTAGGTTTTTAGGAAATTAGTCTTTAAAATAGGCTGCAGCTTTATCTAAATTTTCATTAATTTTCACAAAACAAAAAAATTCCTGTTCATAACATCTAAATTAGTTACAAACAGGAACTTACTTATCAAACTATTTTAATTTCTTCTCTAATTCGGCTTTCAAATCTTCATAACCTGGCTTACCAAGTAAAGCAAACATATTTTTCTTATAAGCCTCTACACCTGGTTGATTAAATGGATTTACACCTAAGGTATAAGCAGAAATAGCACAAGCATATTCAAAGAAATAAACTAAATAACCATAGCTCTTTGGTGTTATTTCATCAAGCTTGATTAAAATATTTGGTACTCCACCATCGTAATGGGCAATTCTTGTTCCTAAAGTAGCTACATGATTAACCTGATTCATAGTCTTACCGGCCAAGAAGTTAAGGCCATCTAAGTTGTTGGCATTAGCTTTAATTTCGACATCCTTTTTTACATGTTCTACTTCAATAACTGTTTCAAACATACTCCTTTCACCTTCTTGAATCATTTGACCAAGAGAATGAAGATCAGTTGTGAAATTAGCAGATGCTGGCCAAATTCCTTTATGATCCTTACCTTCAGATTCACCAAATAATTGTTTCCACCATTCAGCAAAATAAGCAAGACGTGGCTCATAATTAACTAAAATTTCTAATTTGCGACCATTCCGATATAATAAATTACGAACAAGAGCATATTCCATAGCAATGTTGTTTTGAATTGTTTTATTACTTGAAAATTCTAAATAAGCCTCTTTAGCACCTTCTAAGATTAAATCAATATCAACACCGCTAGCCGCAATTGGCAATAAACCAACTGGAGTCAAAACAGAAAAACGGCCACCAACATCATCAGGAACAACAAAAGTTTCATAGCCTTCTGTATCTGCTAAAGTTTTTAAAGCTCCCCGGGCTTTATCAGTAGTAGCAAAAATACGATGTTTAGCCTCTTCTTTGCCATATTTTTCTATTAATGCCTCTTCTAAAATTCTAAAGGCAATTGCTGGTTCCGTAGTTGTACCAGATTTAGAAATTACATTAATTGAATAGTCCTTATCTTTAATGTAGTTTAATAATTCTGCCATGTAAGAACCACTGATATGATTACCAACAAAGATAACTTCACAGCCATGGTTACCAAAATATGGTTTAAATAATTCAACACAAGAACGTGCCCCTAAATATGAACCCCCAATACCAACGGCTAATAAAACTTGTGAATGCTCGCATATGCGACCTGCAGCTTGTTTAATGCGAGCTACTTCGCGACTATCATAGGTAATAGGTAAATCTAACCAACCTAAAAAATCATTGCCTAGACCTTTTCTACTTTCTAAGACTTCCCTTGCTTTTAAGACTTCTTTTTCTACATTTGCCCATTCTTTTTGGGTGAAGAAAGTTTTAGTTAAGCTAGTATCTAAACTTAAATAACTCATAATATTTCCTCCTAGTTTTCTATAAGTTAATTATAGCGCTTTTATCCTTAAAAGACAATATAAAAAAGCAGTATCATCAACAAGAAAGATACTGCCTAATTTAGATAAAATAATATCTAGATTGATTTAATAACGAATAATCAAAAAGGCAATTACTGAAAATAATAGGCCAACAATAATACCACCAACGACCTCAAAAGCCTTGTGACCTAAAAGTTCCTTTAGTTTACCTTTTTTACCAAAGCCAAGCTCAATACGTGTTTGTTTATCTTCATCCTTTAAGAGGTTATTTAGAATTTGAGCATGCTTAGAGGCTTCTAGCCGAACACCCATAGCATCATGAATGACAATGCAGGCAAAAATTAAAGCTACAGCAAAGCTATAATCTAAGGTCCCTGAATCAGCATATTGAAATAAACCTAAGGATACTACTAAAGATATAACTGTAGCTGTATGACTAGAAGGCATACCACCCGTAGTAACTAAGGCTTTAAAAACCGGTTTTCTTTCCTTAATGGAAAATAGGACAAATTTTAATACTTGACAAAACACCATTGAACACAAAGAAATAATAATTATTTGAACTGTTCTCGTTCCACTAATTTGTCTAATTTCTTCATACCAAGGCTGAGGATTACTCAAAAACATCATTTTCCCCCACTTCGCTATCGTTAACAACTTCTATTACTTCTGGTACTTCTTCGACTAATAAAGCTTCAATTCCATCCTTAAGGGTATAATCCATAGCTTGACAACCCATGCAAGCTCCTAAAAGCTTAACATGAACTACCCCATTGATAAAACTAACAAACTCAACATCGCCACCCTCAGCATTTAGGTAAGGGCGGATCCGATTTAACTCCTTTTTAATTTGTCCTTCAATATCAGCTAAAGTTCTCATGAACGATTTTCTCTCTTTCTATTCTTTTTGCGGTTGTTGAATTCTCTTTTTACTGGAACAAAGCCATCACTAGCTACTACCGTTGTTACATCATCTGCTTGTTCCTTATCATCTTTTAAATCATCTGGCAATTGACCAAGCGGAACCTCGTTAATCCGATTTAAATCTAAGATAATATTAGGCTTATTTTTAGAGGAACTCTCTAAAACCAAGTTTTCCTTATCAAAGTTTTCTTTGTTTAGCACTAAATGCTGTGGCACAGGAACTACATTAGGCTCCTTACTTTCTAAAGATTCAACCTCTTTTAAATTTTTTATTCTTCTTAATATGTAATAAGGTGCTTCAAAAACGCAACTCTTTTCGATATAAGAACGCATGTTCTTATAATAGTTATCTTTTTTACTATCTAAAGAAAAACCCTTTAAACGTAATAAACCATCGGATAAATCCCCAACAATATAGGGATATTTATCCAAGCATTCCTCGATATAGCATTCTTCAAACTTTTCTAAATTAAAGGCATCTTTAAAAACAGCAACTAATTCATAAGTACCTTTACGACTTTTAATTACCACAAATAGCCAACTCCATCTATAAAAAATTATTCCTCTTTGGTAGGTTCTTCTACTGTTTCAGCTGATTCTACTTTTCTATTTATTACCACAAAATAAATGACAAAAGCTAGATATGTTATAATCTTAGCAATAGCTACTAGATTAACAACTACAGAATAGCCATTATTAGCAGCTAAATAAGTTCCCGCTAAGTCAGCTATATATGTTGCTAACTTTAAGATAATATCAATAACTAGATAAATCAAACTAATAATAAATGCTTTTTTTGTCTCTTTTTGAAGTACTAAATTATCCTTTTCTTTAACGATGACATAGCCACCAGCTAGCACAAAGGCAATAATAGATGAATAACTAGAAACCCAAATCAACAAACCTTTCCATAAATTATTCCATATATTTTTCATAAAAACACCCCTTTTGATTATTATAACTTTTTTTTCTATTTTTGGCTACTAATATAACCAAAAAAAGGCAACTAATTTTTGCCTTTTTTCTTTGCCTTATGATATTTTATGATAACGGGTTTTCAACAGTTCGAATGTCAATTTATTAATGTCTAAAGTCTAAAAACATTGTAATTACGTTGTTTTTAGATT
>CALUXJ010000062.1 GCA_944324725.1 uncultured Acholeplasmatales bacterium | reverse complement strand
GTACCTATTTGTTGAATAATGCCACCATTCATAACTACTATAGTATCACTCATCGTTAATGCTTCTTCTTGATCATGAGTTACAAATATAAATGTTATGCCTAAACTTCTTTGCATTTCTTTTAATTCATATTGCATAGCTTGTCGTAACTTTAAATCAAGTGCTGCTAAAGGTTCATCTAATAATAAAATTCGTGGCTTATTGACAATAGCTCTAGCAATTGCTACTCTTTGTTGTTGACCACCAGACATTTCATCTATGCGTCTATTTTCAAAGCCCTCTAACTTAACTAGCTTCAAAGCTTTTAAGACTTCTTCTCTAATTTGCTTTTTATTTTTCATTAGCGACTTCGCGCTTTTAATTTCTAGGGCTTTATTTTTTAAAGCTTCTTTCTTTTCTTTTTCTAACGCAGTTAACTTAGACCAGTCAGCTACATTTTTCAATCGTTTGATTTCAAGCTCGTATTTTTTATATTCTTTATCCTCTTTAGCCCCATTAGCTACAGCTTCAGCAACTAAATTATCTATTTCTTTAATGCGTTGTTTAGCTGCTTTTACTTCATCATCCTTATCCCACTCAATATCTATCTTAGCATCCAAATCACTAATTATTTGATCATACTTTTCTTCAACCTTAGCTAAACTTTTTTCAATCAGATCTGTTTTGGCCAAAGCAACCTCTTCTTTAATTGTTTGCTTTATTTTTTTTAATTCAAGTTTAGTATTAGCTTTATCTTCTTTACTAATATTTTTAGCCTTTAGCTTCGTTTCTAATTCTTTACGCTCATTTTCATATTTTCGTGATACCGTGGTTTTAAGATCTGAAATTGTTCTATTAAAATTGCGTAAGCCAAATGCCACATTATCAAAAACATTTAAATGTGGAAATAAGGCATAGCGTTGGAAAACTGTATTTACAGGTCGTAAATGAGCTGGAACATCATTAATTTTGACCCCATCTAATATGACATCGCCGTTATCTGGACCTTCAAAACCGCCAATAATGCGAAGCAGAGTTGTTTTACCACAACCAGATGGACCTAAAAGTGTTATAAATTCATTCTCATTTATATATAAGTTTAAATCCTTAATAACGACATTGTCATTAAAACTTTTAGTTATATTTTTTAGTTCAATTAATTTCTTTGCCATAGTATTCTCCTAAAAATTAGGTGGACAGGATACCCAAATAACCTGAGCATTAGTCTCTCCTATATTTTCAATATAATGTTTTTTGTTTGTCGTAATATAAAACGATTCACCTTTATTTACCATAGTGGCATCATCGCCATAGAATAGCTTTATTGTACCTTCTATGACATAGCCAAATTCCTCTCCTGGGTGAGGATAATCTATTATGGTTTTTTGATGGGGTTTAATTAAGACATAGATAGGCTCCATTGCCAGTGACTGGGCAGAAGGAACTAACCAACTTTGTATATACCCACCATAGTCCTTATCAAGCTGTTCGGCTTCTGTAAATTTTATTTGACTATGCTCTTCTTCCTTAAAAAAGCTAGCAAATGTTAAGCCTAAAGCATCTAAAATAATTTTAAGGGTTTCTATAGATGGATCAGTTTTATCATTTTCTAGCTGGGAAATATATCCCTTAGTCAATTCACAACGATTGGCCAATTCTTCTTGCGTCAATTGCAAAAATATACGCCTTTCTTTGATTTTTTTACCAATTTCCATACATACTCCTAGTTTTATTATTCTAAACTTTTAGTTATAAATAACTAAACAAATTATACAATTTTTTTATTCTAATTACAACAAAATTAATTTATATTAAACAAAAAATAAAGAAATGTTAAACTTGA
The DNA here is from genome assembly GCA_944324725.1 of uncultured Acholeplasmatales bacterium. Taxonomy (GTDB): domain Bacteria; phylum Bacillota_I; class Bacilli_A; order Acholeplasmatales; family Anaeroplasmataceae; genus CALUXS01. The sequence continues at coordinate 5,636 of CALUXJ010000062.1, read as the reverse complement.
CAATTAATTGCCATTATATTTAATTAGCTTATTTAATAAAAAAATTAAAGACTATTTGCTAGCCTTTAATCTTAAATATATCGACGTTATTTATTGATTATTTTGCCTTATTATTAGTTGGACTTTTTTTAAAAAATATATTAAAAACAACTAAACTAAGTATACATATTACTATCATTAAAATGATTATTACATAGTCAATTTCCTTTGGTATGAAAAAACCATAAATTCCTACTCCAATATAACATGCGCCAATTAAATAAAATGGAATACTTTTTCTTCCACTATGACTAACATTTAACTTGATTGCAAAGCCTATTAGTAAAAAGCCCAAAATTATTGATACTATTACATAAAAATACATGTTAACGCCCCTCGTATAAAAATAAAAAGCACAATTAAAATTATGCTTTAAAATTAAATTGTTTCATAAACAATTTGTTTGTATTTATGGCAGAAGTAGCTGGGTTCGAACCAGCGTATGAGGGAGTCAGAGTCCCTTGCCTTTCCACTTGGCGATACTTCTAGACACCCTCATATTTTAGCTAGTTTAACATTAAAAGTCAACTATCAATTGCTAATTGCCAGCAAAAAAAACACTATTCAATTGCAAAATAACATAATTCTACCACAATTATATTTTATACTATACGCATAAAGTGAGGTAGATAAAATGAAAAAAATTTCTTTGTTGTTTTCCGCAATTTTACTTAGTTTAAGTTTAGCTTCATGTGCTGATAGTACAGGTACAAATGTTTCTAGCACCGCTAAATTCACTTATAATGCCGATGAAATAGCACCTAATACAGTTGAAGATGTTGTTAATGCTACTTATGATAGTGTTGTTTCAGTTAAATCAGTTATTAATTCTTATTCTTATAGTTCTGGAAGTGGTACCTTTATTGGCTATGACGAAGATTTAAATCTTAGTTATGTTTTAACATGCTACCATGTTATTGATGGTGGTGCTAGTTATTCAATAACTTTATCAGATTTGGAGACATCTTTGCCAGCTCAATTGGTGGGAGGAGATCCGGCTAATGATATAGCTCTCTTATCTGTTGAAGGTCTAGATTATACATATGCTACTATTCCTGAAGAAAGTAGTTTACGTTTAGGTAGTCAAATTGTTGCCATTGGTAATCCTTTAGGAACTTTACCGGGTAGTGTGACAAGTGGCTATATCTCCTATTTGGATAGACCTGTTGTATCAGAGGATTACCGGACAATGTCATTAATTCAAACAGATGCTTCTATTAACCAGGGCAATAGTGGTGGCGCTATGTTTGATATGTTGGGGCGCATTGTTGGTGTTGTGAACGCTAAGTATGTTGATGAAGGCGTCGAAGGACTAGGTTTTGCCATACCTATTGAAGATGCTATGGCTGTAGTTAATTCTGTCCTAGATACTGCTAAATATGATGGCTCTACTTGGTCAACTAAGGGATATTATGTTGGAGCATATGAATTTGGCTTCAGTTTGACAGATGCGGCAAGCTTCTTTGGCTCTAGTTATGTTGTTGTTTCTGGTGTATCTAATAATAGTACAACCTCTGGTTATAATAGCTTTATGCTCTACGATGAAGTAAGAGCAGTTAGTATTACCAAACAAGATGGTTCAACAATCGATATCTCCTTTACTAACTCTCAATCATTATTACAACAGCTTTATAATTCTAATTTAACCATTGGCGATAGTTTAAGTTTTACTATAGTTAGAAATAGAGTTGAATCAACGGTAGAATTTAGTATTTGTCAGTTTATTCCGCAATAATTATATAGCTAAAGATTATTAAAAAACACCTTCAAGTTAAAATAGACTGAAGGTGTTTTTGGTATTTAAATATTAACGAGTTAGGTAAAGATCTACTAGTTTAAGCCTTGATAAAAGCTTTATAGGCTAGATATGTTTCATACACATCGGCTTTGGAAACAATTTCCATTGGAGAATGCATATTTAAAACAGCAATACCAGCATCAATAACATTCATATTATAGTTAGCTAAAATATAGGCAATAGTTCCCCCACCACCTTGGTCAACCTTACCAAGTTCAGCAGTTTGGAAACAAATATTATTTGAATCAAATATATTTCTAATATAGGCAATATAATCTGGGTTTGCATCATTGCAACCACCCTTACCACGGCTACCAGTATATTTATTTAAAACAATACCTTGACCAAGGAAAGCACTATTTTTACTTTCATTTACTCCTAAATATAGTGGATCAACACCGGCAGAAACATCACTTGATAACATCTTAGAATTAGTTAAGCAATGACGTAAAACTAAATCACTATATTTGCCAGATAAATTAATTAATTCGGCTATTACATCTATAAAATAGCTAGATTGAGCACCAGTAGCGCCAACTGAACCAATTTCTTCTTTATCAACTAAGATAGCACAAGCGGTATAAGTTGGAATTTCTTTTAAGTCAAGAACAGCCATTAAAGATGTATAAGCACAAACTCTATCGTCATGACCATACCCAGCTACCATTGAACGATCTAAACCATAATCACGAGCTGGACCAGCAGGAACAACTTCGATTTCAGCACTTAAGAAATCTTCCTCTTCAATTTGATATTGTTTAGCAATCATAGCTAAAGCATTGGCCTTGACCTTATCTTTTTCAGCAGACTTTAAAGGAATTGAGGCAATAGTAACATCTAGATCCTCACCCTCAATAACTTTACTAGCTGTTTTTTGCATTTGATCAGCAGATAAATGTACTAATAGGTCGCTGATACCGAAGATTGGATCTTCTGGTTTGTCACCGATATGAACATCCACCTTAGTACCATCCTTCTTATAAACTACGCCATGTAGAGCTAGGGGAATAGTAACCCATTGATACTTTTTAATACCACCGTAATAGTGAGTATCTAATAAAGCAAAATTTGTACTTTCATATAATGGATTTTGTTTGATATCAAGACGTGGCGAATCAATATGTGCACCTAATATATTTAATCCTGCTTCTAATGGTTTTTGACCAATAACAAAAACAGCAATATTTTTGTCACGATTAATAGCATAAACCTTATCACCAGCCTTTAAGCTTTTATAGGCTCCTAGTGGCTTAAAACCAGCCTTTTCAGCTAATTTTATAGCTTCAGCTACACATAAGCGTTCAGTTTTACCAACTGTTATAAAATCTTTATAGCCTTCATTAAATTGCATTATTTCATCATAATTATCGTATTTTTCCCATACGTTTTTTCTATACATAATTTCTCACCTCTAGCGACTATTATATTATTTTATCAAATAATAGTCAAATAACTTGTAATAAATCCGCAAATTTAGCTATTTTATAAATAGAGTTAATTTCTTCTTTACTATAGCCATATGTACAAAAAATAAATTTCACCCCTAAATTATGAGCTAAGTCGTAATCAGTTTGCATATCACCAACATAGATAAAATTTTCCTTATCCATTTTTTCTTGATTAATTATTCTCTCCATTAGTTCAGGATTAGGTTTTAACGGATAATTCGGTTGCTTACCTAAAATGTAGTCAAAATAGTCTGGGAAATAATAATTTATTATTTTATTAACGTCACTATTATCTTTATTTGAATAAACACCTAAAACGTGCCCAGCTTTTTTAAGCTTTTCTAGAGTTTCCTTAACTCCTATATAAACTTTAGAATCATTATGTAAATTGGCATGATAAATGCTTAAATAATCGGCCAATAATTTATCCGTAAAATTATCATTGCTGGCTTTAAGCATTAAATTCTTAGAACCATGACCAATAAAACTTTTGGTTTGCATAAACGTAATAGGATCTAATTTATTAGCAATTAAAGCCTTATTAACACTATTGTGAATATCTGGTAATGTGTCAATTAAAGTTCCATCTAAATCAAAGAAAATGTACATTATATAACCTCTAATTCATAAATATCCTTAAAATATATTTTGTTACTATCAACAAGTAAAAACTTTTTATCATAGTCTAATTTGTCAACAAAGCCTCGCTTCAAAACGTAACTATTTCTATTATAATATATTAATTTAATTAAATCATTAACTTTAATTGTTTTGATTAAATTGTTTAATATTTCTTCCTTGTCCGCAAGTAAGATTTTGCGTTTAGTTTTGCTTTTACTAGCTTCTATTATAGCTTCCTCATAACCTTTTAAAGCTGCAAAAGGCATATAAAATTTAGCATTATTATTCATGATGACCTCCTACTAAGGTATTACGCATTTTTTGCGTAGCACAAGGTAATAAATTGGTTCCGCGTAAAATCGCGTTTTTGCCATATTGTTCTTTAATATAATTAATTGTTTGAAAAAGCCGATGCTCTTTTCTTTCTTGTGCTATATTACTAAATAGGTGATAACTTTGATAACTATAATCAGTTAATTGACTAAAGCTAATTCCAATATGTCTTATTAAACCTTGAGGTAAAACATAATTATCATAAAGATAATAAAAGTTGTTTAGTATTTCTTTAAAATTTGAGGTAGAAAAAATTCTTTTTTGCTTATTAAGGGCCAAATAGGTGTTATTACTATAGCCGATGAATAAACTGATTTGTCCAGCAATCAAATTTTTTTTAACCAGGTCTAAGACTAACGTTTCAACCATTTCGTTTAAAATGATGCGAGCATCGGTAAAACTATAATTCTCAAATAAAATCTGTGATAAAGCTAGACTATGGGATTTAGGCTTATATTCCTTAATATCTTTAAAAGTAACATCATCATACCCTCTAGCATGATTTATGAGGATATGAGCATTGACACCTAACTCTTTAATTAATATCGCATGAGGCGCCTGTCTAATATCTTCCATAGTATAAATATGATGTTTCGCTAGACGCTTTGCTATACCACTACCTATTTGCCAAAAATCAGTTAATGGCACATGCTTACTTAGCTTTTTTAAATATAATTCTTCGGTTAAAAAGCCGATATTTGTTGGTTCATGCTTAGCTAAAATATCTAACGCTACTTTAGCCAAATACATGTTAGTACCAATGCCACAGGTAGCCACAATTCCAGTACTTTGCCAAATATCTTTTAGGATGGTTTCGGCAAGATTTTTTAAATTATTACCATAGTATTTATGATAAGTAGTTAAATCCAAAAACATTTCATCAATGGAGTACGGATAAATATCTGTTGAACTAACATATTTAAGATAAATCTTATAGATTAAAACGGAGTACTTAATGTATAGCTTCATTTGCGGCTTAGCAATAATGTAGGGGATTTCTTTAGGAATTTCAAATAGTCTACAACGATTTTTTACACCTAATTTTTTTAAATTGGGACTGACAGCTAAACATAGAGCTCCTTGCCCACGACTTTCATCTGCTACTACTAGATTGCTTTTCATACTATCAAGTCCTCTAATCACACATTCTACCGAGGCATAAAAAGATTTTAAATCAATACATAAGAACATAGTGTCAACTCCTTTGGTTGCATTATAAACCATATAAGTTAACAATTAAAGATTAAAAATGCATGTATACTTAAAAGGTATACAGCACTTTCTTTTATACTTTAAAACTATTTGACTCAATAAAATTAAAAAAAAGGGGCTGTGAAATAATAAACAGTCTATAAAAAATAAAACCCGATTAAAGATTTAACCAAAAGGTCTGGTCT
>CALUXJ010000061.1 GCA_944324725.1 uncultured Acholeplasmatales bacterium | reverse complement strand
ACATTCTTACTATACGTTTTTTATTCTACCATCATGATGGTATTTATAGTAGGCTTTCCATTTTTACATATTATAACAAAACTTATTAATATTTTGTATATTAGAATTAAAAATGTTATAATGAATGAAATGGAGGTATGTAAAATGAATTGGAATTACAAGTTGATTTATAAAACAGAAGAGGAATTTAACGCAGATGTTTCCAGTCTATTAAATGACGCTAATGAAATAGCAACTTTAAAAGGAAAACTGCATGAAAAGACCTACTTTAAAAAATATTTAGAGCTTGAGAAGAAACTAGAAATTAAATTAGAAAAGGTAGCTATCTATACTAGCTTAAATTATGCCAAAGATAGTAAGAGTATTAAGATCCAGGAAATGTATAGTAATACTAATAGAACCTTTAGTGATGTTTTTAATATTTTAAGCTTTGCTGAACCAGAATTAATCTCTCTTGGTCAAGATAAGGTACAGGAATTTTTAGATAATGATAAGTCATTAGCCAAATATAATTATTATTTTCACAAATTGTTCTTAGGTCAACAACATGTTTTGGATGCTAAACTTGAAGCTTTACTAGCAGAATTTAATCCAAGTTTGCGAGGTTATAATTCATTACATGGTATTTTATCTGTAGCTGATAACACAGCTGAGGAAGTGACTTTAAGCACAGGTGAAAAGATTATGGTAAGTGCGGCTAATTTTAGAAATTATTTAGAGGAATTACCACTTCAGGAAGATAGACGAAAGGTTTTTGAGGCGGTTTTTAGCTTTTATGCTAAACATAAATCAACTTTCGCAGCTATCTACAATGGCATTATGCAAACGGAATATGCTAACATGAAGGTTAGACATTATAATTCAATTCTAGAAAGTCACTTAGATACTAATAATATTGCTAAAGAAGTATTTTTGACTTTAATCAACACTACAAAAACTAATACCAAACCTATAAAAAAATATTATGAATTACGCAAAAAATATTTTAATTTAAAGGAAATTCATACCTATGATCGCTTCTTAAATTTTGTAAAAGTAGATAAGAAATATGATTATCCAGATGCTAAAAAGATCTTTTTTGCTGCCGTTAAAAAAATTGGTGGTGAATTTGAAAAGAAGGCCCATGAGGTACTAAGTGAAGGTCGAGTTGATGTTTATCCAAGTGATGGCAAAAGAACAGGAGCTTTTTCAACGGGTAGTTATGAAAAGGGAACCTTTATTATGCTAAACCATACTGGTAATTTAGATTCTGTTTTTACTTTAGCTCATGAGGCAGGTCATTCAATTCACACAATGTTTGCGAATGAGAACCAACCATATGAAACAAGTAATTATGTTATATTTGTTGCTGAAATTGCTTCAACCTTTAATGAGTCATTGTTATTAGACTATTTAATGGCTGGTGATTTAGATAATTCAACAAAGATTGCGTTACTTCAACAAGAAATTGATAATATTTTAAGTACTTTTTATCGTCAAGCCTTATTTGCCGATTTTGAATATCAAGCTCATAAATTAGTAGAAGATGGACGACCTGTAACTTATGCCGCATTATCCCAAATAATGAAGGATCTTTATAAAACATATTATGACATTGATTTAAATAATGAACCATATAAAGAGTATGTATGGGCCTATATTCCGCACTTATTTAATACGCCATTTTATGTTTATCAATATGCTACTAGTTTTGCTGCAAGTCAAGCTATCTATCAAAAGGTTAAAGCTGGACAAAAGGATGCTCTAGAAAATTATTTGAATTTGCTAAAAGCTGGAGGTTCAGACTATCCAGTTAATTTAGTTAAGCAGGCAGGTGTTGATTTAACAACAGAAGAACCGTTTATGGCGGTAGTGCATCGCTTAGAAGAATTAGTAGAAAACTTAGAAAAATTATTAAAGGATGAGGATTAGAATGCGTCAAGCAGGAATATTACTGCATATTACAAGTTTACCGGGAAAATATGGTGTAGGCACTTTAGGGCAAGAGGCCTATGATTTTATCGATTATTTGGCTTCAGCTCAACTAAAACTTTGGCAGGTTTTGCCACTTTTCCCAACTGGCTATGGTGATTCGCCTTATCAGGCTAATTGTAGTCAAGCCTTAAATTATTATATGATTGACTTAGATGATTTAGTTACAAAAGGATATTTGGATCCTAAATTTTTGTTGGCAATGCCATGGGAAAATGGTGAACATGTTAATTTTGAATTATTATTTAAATATAAAACTATTTGTTTAAAGGAAGCCTTTATCAATTTTAAACAAGATAGTGACTTTTTAGCCTTTGTTAAAGGTAAAAAGTATCATGAGTATGCTATATATATGACGCTTAAGGAAAAATTTAATTATGAACCATGGTACAAGTGGCCAGGTAAGTATTATACATATGATGAAAATATTGAAGAAATAGTATTAAAAAATTATTACCATGTTTATTTATTTTATATTTTTACTCAGTACATTTTTGAAAAACAGTGGTTAAAATTAAAACAATATGCTAATCAAAATGGCATCAAAATTATTGGTGATATTCCTTTATATTTAGGCTATGATAGTAGTGATGTATATATGCACAAGGAATTGTTTCAATTAAATGCTAAACATGAAATGATTAAGGTGGCTGGTTGTCCACCAGATGCTTTTAGTGCCGATGGGCAACTTTGGGGTAATCCTCTTTATGATTGGAAATATATGGCACAAGACAATTATTCCTGGTGGCAAAAAAGAATAAAAGATCAATTCTTGTTTTTTGATTATTTGCGTATTGATCATTTCCGTGGTCTTGATAGGTATTACGCTATTCCAGCTAAGGACGATACAGCCCGGAATGGCCGTTGGCAAACGGGACCAAAATTGGCTCTATTTAAAGGGATTTTAGACTATAATATCATTGCCGAAGATTTAGGAGAAATTGATGAAGGTGTTCGCAAACTTATGCGTCAAACTAATTTCCCAGGTATGAAGGTTTTAGAATTTGCATTTGATGGTAATCCCGATAATGAACATAAGCCTTCAAATTATGTAGCTAATTGCATTTGCTACACCGGAACACATGATAATTCACCACTTAAGGGTTATCTTTTAGCCCTAGATGATTATGCCAAAACAAATTTAATAGGTGACTTAACTAAAGAATTAACATTGTTAAAAATTAAACCTAAACTAGATACCATTGATGATATTATTGATGATATCATTGAATTAGCCTTTGCTTCAAAAGCTAACATTTGTATTATTCCTTGGCAAGATTTTCTTCATCAAGGTGAAGAAGCAAGAATGAATCATCCATCTACATTATCAACCGCTAATTGGTCCTATTATACAAAAAAGACAGATTTTAAGAAAAATATCAGTAATAAAATTGCACGTTTAGTGGCAAAATATGATAGGTGAGTTAATGGAAAAATATCAATTAGTTGAAAGAAGTATTATCACGACTTATCGTAAAAAAATTTGGGCTCCCTTTATTAAAGCACTCAAGGCGTACAACCTTTTAGCTCCTGGAGATCATGTGTTAGTTTGTATGTCTGGAGGCAAGGATTCGTTTTTATTAGCTAAACTAATGGAAGAATTAGTTAAGCATAGCGATTTCCCCTTTAAGGTTACAAATTTAGTTATGGATCCAGGCTACAAGGGTGAAGTTAGAAAGAAGATTGAGGACAATCTAAAGTTGCTAAATGTTAAGGCTGAAATTGTGAATTCTGACATTTTTGAAATTTCGGATATTATGGGTGGTAAACCATGCTTTTTATGTGCAAGAATGCGAAGAGGCTTTTTGTACAAGCAGGCTGAAAGATTAGGTTGCAACAAAATAGCTCTAGGACATCATTTTAACGATGCTATCGAAACATTACTTTTATCTATGTTTTATAATGGTAAGATTCAAGCTATGCCACCTAAATTGGTAAGTGATAATTATCAAGGTTTAGAACTGATACGACCGATGTATATGATACATGAACAAGATATAATTAATTGGGTCAAATATAATGATTTAGAGTTTATTAATTGTGCTTGTAAATTTAGTGATTCTAAAAATAATTATGATTCTAAACGACAAGAAGTAAAAGGAATTATTAAAGAACTTAAAAAGCTTAATCCTATTATACCTAATAATATTTTTCAGGCCCTTGGCAATGTTAATTTAGATACGATGCTTGGTTATTATGACAATAGACGCTATTATGATTTTAATGAAATATATGATTTGAGGAAAAATAAATGTTTGAGCGAGAAATAGGTTTAATAGGCGAAGAAAACTTCGCTAAGATAAAAACTAAACGGGTTTTGGTGTTTGGTTTAGGCGGGGTTGGTGGCTATGTATGTGAAACTCTCGTGCGCTCAGGAATTTCAACATTAGGAATTTGTGATTTTGATGTTGTCAGTGAATCAAATAAAAATCGGCAAATAATTGCCCTTGATTCAACAATAAATCAGGCGAAAGCTTTAGTAATGGCCAAAAGATTAAAGGATATTAATAAAAACGTGTATATTGATGTCTATAACTTTAAAATAACCATAGAAACCCTTGAAAAAATAGATTTTACTAGATATGATTATATTGTCGATGCCGTTGATGATGTGGCTGCCAAAATAGCTATAATCCTTAAAGCTTACCGAGAAAAGGTTAAGATAATTAGTTCGATGGGAACAGGAAATAAACTAGATCCACTACAATTCAAAATTAAAAAGATTAATCAAACTAAGGTTTGTCCTTTAGCTCGAGTTATGCGACTAAAACTTAAGGAGTTAAATATTGTTGATTTACCAGTTTTATATAGTGAAGAGTTGCCAGTTAATACTGGGAAAAGAGTACCGCAAAGTATTGCTTTTTGTCCAAGCGTGGCTGGAATATTATTGGCAAGATGGGTTATTATGGATATTATAGCTAACTAAGAAAGAGGGGTGTTAAGCGTGGATAATAGTGCATTAGAATTTGATCCTTATGATTATTATAAAGGAATATTACGCCAGCAAGTCAAAGAAAAGTCAGTAGAACAAATTGATGCATTAGCTAGGGCGAGCTATGTTGATGAGGATGCTAATGCTAAAGCGACGACAAAAATTCGCAAGTATGAGGCAAAAATTAATCAAGTTAACAAAAAGTATAAATTATTTTGTACGCTGCAAATGATATTATTCGTTTTAGCTTTTATTGCAATAGCCTTTTTAATTTTAGGCATAGTATTGTTATCTTTGGGAAGACGTGATTTATTAAGTATTTTAAGCCTTGTTCTTGGCATTGTAGTGCCAGCAATTGCACTGACATTAATATATACTGTTTTAAGGAAAAAGGTAGCAACTTCACACGCCCTTTTGACCAATTTAAAGCAAAAACATAAGGCCATTTATGATGAGACTTGGAATTCTCTAGCAGATTTGCGGGCGAAATTAAACTTTAAGCTTTATGTTGATTTTGTTAATAAGCTTGATTCAATTGTTAAGCTTGATTATGAAGTGGATATTAAAAAGGTCAATATTTTAGAAAAACTATATGATTTAAATTTATTGCTAAGTGATGACGAATCAATTGTTGATGTATATAGTGGAATGGTAGGAGAAAACCCGTTCTTACGCCTTTTGATTAATAAAAAAGAAATGCAAAATCATGTATATACAGGGACAAGAGTGGTTACCTGGACAGAAACTGTGCGTGATAGTAAAGGGCATACTAGAACGGTTACAAGGTCTCAAACATTGGTCGCTAATGTAACGGCTCCGGTGCCAGTATATAACACGTATTCTTTATTAATTTATGGTAATGGCGCTGCTCCTAATTTGAATTTTGATCGTGCACCAAGCGGATTAAAAACTAATCATGATGATGGAGATGTTAAACATCTAGTTAATAGTAGGACTAAAGAATTAGAGAAAATGGCAGAAAAAGCTATCTCAGATGGCCGAGGTTTTACTGTTTTAGCAAATAATGAATTTGATGCTTTGTTTTATGCAACTAATAGAGATAATGAAACAGAATTTAGACTTCTATTCACCCCATTAGCCCAACAAAATATGGTAGAATTAATGACAGCAAAAGACACTTTTGGTGATGATTTTTATTTTTCAAAGCGGCAAAAAATTAATTTTATTTCTTCATATCACAGCGCTAATGGAATAAGGTTTGATTTTAGACCTTTTTATAATTATTACTGCTATGCTGATTTAAAGAATGATTATGTAAATAATTTAGAGAATTCCTTTTATTCTTTATACTTTGATTTAGCACCATTACTAGCAATACCGTTATATCAACTTAATGAAGCTCCCATTTTAGATGAAGATGATTTGAATTTAACAATTACGGTTGAAGAGGCTGAAGCCTGTGTCAATGCTATGGATAATAACTTATTTAGACATCCTCAAACAGCAACTAAACAAATTTTAAAGGTTAAACGCGCTAGTAACTATAAAAATAGTGATTTGTTTGAAGTAGCATCGCATTCTTATGCTGCTGAGGGAAGAATAACAACAATTCCGGTTGCTTGTAGTAACGGAAGAATTTATGACGTAGCTGTGAATTGGGTAGAATATTTACCATTACTGCAAATGAGTCAGGTGGCTGTTGGAAAAATTAAGGCTATTGCCCCTGATGCGGAGGTAAACATTAGTTTTCCTAATCAAAGATATCATAACTTTGTTGGTTGCTATCTGGGTGATACGATATATGACAATAGCCTAGATGAGATATTTGCAAAATATATTAATTTACATTATAATTTACTATAATAAAGGAGGAAAAAAAGATGGCAAATGGTTTAGATGAAATGACTGGTCCAATTAGTCCAGAAGGTAGAGACATTAATGTTATTCAAAAACAATTACCAGTAAAGGTAGGTTGGGGTTCAACTTTTTTTGAAGTTATTTTATGGGTTTTAGCTATAATTCCAGGCCTAATTTTCTTATTTATGAAAATTAAAGCCAAAGAGTATTTACGTAAGTTAGAACAAAAAATTCAACATGATGCTTCCCAAATTGATAATTATCTAGAACAAAGAGTGGTAATTTTACAAAATGCCAGCAAACTTTTAGACAAGGCGATTGATTTGGATAAGGATACAATGACTAAAATAGCCATGTATCGGGGAGGAGCTCGTAATAATGATGCAGCACGTAATGAAACTTCTCAAGCCATTGATAAATTGTTTGGTCAAGTTAACGTAGCATTTGAACAATATCCAGATTTAAAGGCTCATGATGAAATAAAAGAGTGCTTACGCCAAAATAGTTACTTACAAAAAGAAATAACAGCAGCAAGAGAACTATACAATGACACCGTATATACTTGGAATAGTGCTATTCAAGAATGGCCAACCAAAATGATTGTAGCAGCTCGTTTAGGCTATACAACAAGAATTCCATTTACTGCTTCACAAGAAATTAAGGAAAAGGCCCGTGATGTCTTTTTCTAATGAAAGAGGGGCTGTGAAATAATAAACAGTCTATAAAAAATAAAACCCGATTAAAGATTGAACCAAAAGGTCTGGTCTTTAAT
>CALUXJ010000060.1 GCA_944324725.1 uncultured Acholeplasmatales bacterium | reverse complement strand
TAATCGTTCAATTCAAACAAATTAATAAAAAATATGACACCAAAAGTGTTGACAAAAAAGCCTAAGCCTAATATAATAAATGGGCAATTTAAAATCGGTAGGTAAGGCTACTTGAGGGATATGGATTACTGCCGCGAAATGATGGAGACATCGTTAGTAGGTTTGAACAGGCTTAATCGAAAACAAGGTTAAGCATAATGTAATTTCACCGCCCTCATGAGCTAAAGCTCAAACGGTGTCACAAAATATATTTTCCGTCATCGTTTGATGACGGTTTTTTAATTGCTAAAACATGAAGAAGGAGGACAAAGTCAGATATGGATTGTGGAAGTAGTAGCGGGCCGATACAAGGACCGCTGGCAAAGTTAATTAAATATTGGCTTTGTCCATGGAGATAAATAGGCTTTGTATGGGCCCGTACTTTCCTTTATTTGCTTTAAGGAGGTACGAAAGATGAAAAAAATAAATATTAATGAATTAAAAAAATTAAATGTGGCAGAAGCTATGACTTATTTAAAAACTACTAATGAGGGATTAAGTAGTAGTATTATTGCCACAAGACGTTTAGACTATGGTAATAATGAAATGCCTAAGGCTAAAAAGGATAATAAATTTATTACTATTACTAAAGCTATTTTTAACCCCTTTAACTTAATATTATTGGGACTAGCAGTTATTTCCTTATTTACAGATATCATATATGCCAAAGAAAAGGATTATACAACGGTAGCTATAATTTTAACTATGGTTAGTTTAAGTACTCTAATTAAAATAATCCAAGACTTTAAAGCCGAACGGGCTTTTAGCAATTTAGCTAAGTTAATTGAAAATAAAGTGCGAGTTAGAAGAGATGGTAAAGAAGTAACTATTCCTCTTTCTGAATTAGTCATTGGTGATTATCTTATTTTGTCAGTAGGAGAAATAGTTCCAGCAGATATTAGAATTATTGATTCCAATCAATTTTATGTTGATGAATCTTCATTAACTGGCGAAAGTGAGCCAATTTTTAAGAATAGTATACCAACAGAAGAAACGGATTTACTAAAAGCTTCAAATATAGCTTTTATGGGCAGTTTGGTTAAAAGTGGTAGTGCAGAAGGCTTAGTTTGTCAATTGTGTAAAGATACATATTATGGCCAAATTGCTAGTAGCTTACAACAAAAGAAAAAACTTACTAGTTTTGATAAAGGAATCCGGAAAGTATCACATCTATTAGTAGGCTTTATGTTTATCATGGTGCCAATTGTATTTATTATTAATGGTTTTACTACCTCTAATTGGCTAGGAGCTTTCTTGTTTGCTATTGCGATTGCAGTTGGCTTAACTCCAGAAATGCTACCAATGATTGTGACGACCTGCTTAGCTAAGGGCAGTGTGGAAATGGGACATAAAAAGACCATTATTAAAGATATGAATGCCATCCAAAATTTAGGTGCCATGGATATTTTATGTACGGATAAAACAGGGACTCTAACAAATAACCAAATGGAAGTCATTGATACCCTAAATGTTTTGGGAGAGTCAGATAAAAAAGTCTTACTTTATGCAAGTCTTAATTCCTATTATCAAACAGGCTACCAAAACCCTTTAGATGTAGCCATTATGGCTGCCCATCCCCAAGAAAAGTTCACTAAGGTTGGAGAATTACCTTATGATTTTGAAAGAAGAATGTTAAGTATTGTTGGTTATTATGATGCTAAATTACTAGTTATTACTAAAGGTGCCGTTCATGAAATACTAACTAAATCAAGTTCCTATTTAGTAGCTGGCAAAGTTAAACCTATGACAAATGATTTGCTTTTTCAACTGGAAAAGCGTAATGTTAGTTGGTTAAATGAGGGTAAGCGGGTATTAGCTGTTGCCATAAAAGAGGATTTAAATACGACTAATTTTACCTATAGTGATGAGACAAACTTATGCTTAGTTGGTTTTATTACTTTATCTGATGAACCAAAACCATCAGCTTATAAGACAATTAAAGCTTTAAAAGAACATGGGGTAGCTGTTAAGATCTTAACTGGTGACAGTGTGCAAAATACTAGCTATATTTGTAGACAAATTGGTTTAGGAGAGGTTAAAGCAATAGACGGCTTAACTTTAAGTAAATGGTCAGAAGAAAAACTAGCTAAAGAGGTTAATAATTACCAAGTGTTTGCCAAACTAACTCCTAATCAAAAGGAACTTGTAGTAACAGCTTTAAAAAATAATGGCCACACAGTTGGTTTTATGGGCGATGGTATTAATGATGTTCAGGCACTTAAAGCGGCTGATGTTGCCATATCTGTGGATGAAGCTCAAGATATAGCTAAAGATGTTGCTCAAGTAGTTTTATTAGAAAATGATTTAGAGGTTTTAAAAGAGGGGATAATTATTGGTCGCAAGACCTATGTCAACATGATGAAATATATTAAAATGACCGCTTCCTCTAATTTTGGCAACATGTTATCAGTTTTATTTGCTAGTGCCTTACTACCTTTTTTACCAATGCTATCATTACAAATTTTATTATTAAATTTAGTTTATGATATTTGTTCTATGGCCTTACCTTGGGATAAGGTTGATGATAAATATCTATTAAAACCCCAAAAATGGCAAACTACTGATTTGAAACGTTTTATGTTTTATATGGGACCGGTAAGTTCACTTTTTGATATTCTTACCTATTTGTTGCTTTACTTTGTTATTTGCCCACAGGTAGCAGGCGGTAGATACAATGATGCTTTAACTAATCAGACCTTGTTTATTGCTGTTTTTCATGCGGGCTGGTTTATTGAATCTATGTGGACTCAAACTTTAGTAATTCAAGTTATGCGCACTGAAAAAGTACCATTTTTTAAAGCTAAACCAAGTATAGCATTAATAGTATGTTCAGTATTAGGTATTATAATTTTAACTATTTTGCCTTATACTAGTATGGCAGATTCACTTGGCTTTGCTCCACTACCACTAGTATTTTTTTCTTACTTGATAGCTCTAGTAGCCTGCTACCTTTTACTGATAAGTTTAGTTAAAAGAATATACATTCATAAATATAGTGCCTTATTATGAGGTTATATTACCTTAAATAAAAAAGTTTTTGTGTTTTGAGACTATCAAAATTATTAATTTTATGGTATCATATATACGTTAAAGATAACAAGATATATTAAGAAAGTAGGAGTATATAGAAATGAAAATTATGGCTGTTAATGCAGGTAGCTCTTCAATTAAATTTCAGCTACTAGAAATGCCTAGCGAAGAAGTTATCGCATCAGGTGTTATGGAAAGAATCGGTTTACCAGAAGGTATTTTTACAATTAAATACAATGGTAAAAAGGAAGAAACTCATCCTGTTTTAAAAGATCATGCTGTTGGTGTTGAATTATTATTAAAATCTTTAATCGAAAAAGGCATCTTAAAGGATTTAAAGGAAATCAATGGTGTTGGTCATCGTATTGTCCAAGGTGGTGAATTCTTCAAGGATTCTACATTAGTAGATGAAGAGGTTGTAAAGAAGATTGCTGATTTAGCTGACCTTGCTCCATTACATAACCCAGCTCATATTATTGGTATTAAGGCTTTCCAAAAAGCTTTACCAAATGTTCCACAAGTTGTTGTATTTGATACAGTATTCCATCAAACTATGCCAGAAGAAGCATATATGTATGCTACACCATATGAATGGTACACTAAATATGGTATTAGAAAATATGGTGCTCATGGTACAAGTCATCAATATGTTTCTCATCGTTGTGCAGAAATTATGGGTAAAGATATTAAAGACACTAAGATTATCGTTTGCCATTTAGGTAATGGTGCTTCAATTTGTGCAGTTGAAGGTGGTAAATGTAAAGATACATCAATGGGTTTAACACCACTTGAAGGTATTCCAATGGGAACACGTTCTGGTAATGTTGATCCAACTGTTGTTTCATTTATTTCTACTCATGAAAATAAAACTGCTTCTGAAGTAGTTAATGAATTAAATAAAAAATCTGGCTACTTTGGTATGTCAGGTCGCTCAAATGATGCTCGTGATGTTACAGCTGGTATGGAACAAGGCGATCATCGTTGCAAATTAACGTTTGATGTTCAAGCTAAACGTATCGTTGATTATATTGCTTCATATTATGTATATATGGGTGGTTGTGATGCAATTTGCTTCACAGCAGGTATGGGTGAAAATTTAGTTCATTTAAGAAAGAACATCTTAAATCGTTTAGGCGTTTTAGGTGTTAAGCTTGATGAAAAAGCTAACGACGTTCATGGTGAAGAAAGAGAAATCACAACTAAGGATTCTAAGATTAAGGCTTATGTAATCCCAACAAATGAAGAAGTTATGATTGCTCGTGACGTTGTAAGAGTTGCTCATTTAGCATAATAAAACAAGGTAGTGTGATTCTTTCACACTACTTTTACTATTAATAAAAGGAAATGATTTTATGGATTATCTAGCAAATTATGATGAAATGGCTCCTCGCTATAAGAAATTAGGAATGCCAGTTCCTCGACGTGATATGATTAAAACAGCTGAACAAATTGAAGGTATTAGACAAGCAGGAATTATCAATAACAAAATATTAGATTTAGTAGCGGATAATATTAAAATTGGTATGTCTACTTTAGATATTGATAATTTAGTTTATAACGCCACGATTGAAAATGATGCTATTCCGGCCTGCCTAGGTTTTGAAGGCTTCCCTAAGAGTTGCTGCACCTCCATTAATGATCAAGTTTGTCATGGCATTCCGGATGCTAAAACCATTTTAAAACAAGGTGATATCATTAATGTTGATTGCACAACTATTTACAAAGGCTTTTATGCTGATGCTTCTAGAATGTTTCAACTTGGTTTAATTAGTGATGAAGCCGCTAAATTAATTAGAGTCACTAAGGAAAGTTTAGAACTAGCCTTAAAAACTTTAAAGCCTTATTGCCGTTTAGGTGATATTGGTTATGCTATTGAACATCATTGTAAACAAAATGGTTTCAGCGTCGTACATGAAATAGGTGGTCATGGGGTCGGAATTGATTTCCACGAAGATCCTTATGTAGCTCATTATGGCAAAAGGGATACTGGGCTTGTTTTATTCCCTGGCATGGTATTTACAATTGAACCAATGATTAATACGGGCACAAGAAAGGTTTTCTTAGATGCTTCTAATAACTGGACTATCTATACGATGGATGGTGGTCTATCTGCTCAAGTTGAGCATACAGTTGTTATTACTGATACTGGTTTTGAAATTTTGGCTTATTAAAGGAGTTTTTTAGATGTATACATTAGTTGATTTAGCTAATTTGATATTTCCTGATATCAAGTTAACTATTGCCGATTTAGAAAAAAAATATCCGGCTCGTAATTTAAAAGAAGGAGCTATGGTTACACGTTTTGCTCCAAGTCCAACGGGTTTTTTACATACAGGTAGCTTATTTACCTCTTTAATTTCTTATCGTTTCGCTAAACAAAGTGATGGTGTTTTTTACATCCGTTTAGAAGACACAGATACTAAAAGAGAAATTGAAGGCAGTGGAGCTGATTTAGTTAAACAATTAGCCTATTTTGGTATTAAACCAGATGAAGGCTATATTTCTGATGCGGAAGAAATTGGCTCTTATGGCCCTTATAAACAAAGTCAAAGGGCGGATATTTATAAGGTAGTTATCAAGTATCTTATTGAAATTGGTCGGGCCTATCCTTGTTTTTGTACAGCTGATGATTTAGCTGCTTTAAGACAATACCAAGAAGCTAACAAGATTATTCCCGGTTATTACGGGGAATATGCTAAATGCCGTAAATTAACAGTTGATGAAGCTATGGCTAAAATTAAGGCCGGCGAACCATACATTATTCGGTTTAAATCTTTAGGTGATCATAACAATAAAATAAAAGTTCATGATGAAATTAAAGGTGATCTTGAATTGACCGAAAATGATCAAGATATCGTCATTTTAAAAAGTGATGGTCTACCAACTTACCACTTTGCTCATTTAGTTGATGATCACTTTATGCACACTACGCATATTACAAGAGGTGAAGAGTGGTTATCAAGCTTACCAATTCATATAGAATTATTTAAGGCCGCAGGTTTCCCACTACCTAAATATGCGCACCTACCAGTTATTATGAAAGAAGAAAATGGTAATCGCCGCAAACTTTCTAAACGAAAAGATCCGGAAGCAGCTGTTTCCTACTTTATCGCTGAAGGGTATCCTACTTATGCCGTAATTGAGTATTTATTAACTTTAGCTAACTCTAATTATGAGATGTGGCGGGAACAAAATCTAGATAAGCCATTTACGGATTTCAAATTATCTTTTAATAAGATGAGTCTTGATGGTGCTTTATTTGATATTGAAAAAATAGCCAATATTGCTAAAGAAAGATTAGCATTGAAAAAGGCTAGCGAAGTTGAAGCTGAACTTAAAGCTTGGGCAAAAATTTATGATAAGAACTTTTACGAAAAAATCATAGCTGATGAGGCCTATATTACCGCTATTTTAAATATTGATCGGGAAAAGGCAAAGCCAAGAAAAGATTATGCTAAATATAGTGATGTTTATCCATTAATCAAGTTCTTTTACAATGATCAGTTTGCTAAATTGGTAGAAGCTGGCTATGAATGGAATCCTGAAAAGAGTAAGGAAGAAATTAAGGATATTTTAAGTTACTACAAAGCAAATTACAATTTAGCCGCTGATGAAAATAGTTGGTTTAATGACTTAAAGACAATTTGTCCTAATTTTGGCTATGCTGAAAATACAAAGGATTATAAGAAGAATAAAGAAGCTTATAAAGGTCATGTCGGTGATATTGCTGAATTCTTAAGAGTAGCTATGACTACTAAAAAGAACTCCCCAAATCTTTTTGCTATTATGCAAATTCTAGGTAAGGATGAAGTTATAAGAAGACTAGATTTAGCTATTGCTAGTTTAGAGGCGTAAAATGGATTTTTTAGAATTAGCTAAGGAACGTTATAGCTGCAGAGATTATCAAGATAAGCCAGTTGAAGATGATAAACTAAATTCTATTCTTACTGCTTGCCAATTAACACCTACCGCATGTAATAAATTTCCTCTTCGTATAGTTGTTTTAAAATCAGCCACTGAACGCGAAAAATTAAAAGAGTGTACAAAATTTCCTTTTAATGCACCCTTAGTTTTAGTGTGTGGCTATGACCAAGAAGTGGCTTGGACCAGAAAAAATGATCAAATGAATTATGGCATAGTTGATACTAGTCTTGGCATGATGAATATGATGCTTGAAGCAACTAATTTAGGCCTAGCTACTTGTTTTGTTGGGGTTTTTAATGAAACGAAAGTCAAGGAAGCTTATAATTTAGCTGCTAATTTTAAGGTGGTTGGTCTTTTAATGTTAGGTTATCCAGCTGATAAGCCAGCTGAAATGCATAATATTAGACCAGTTATTCAAGATTTCACAAATATAAAATAAAAAACACTTCATAGTTAGGAAGCTAATTATGAAGTGTCAGACTGTTGACAAAGAAAAATGTTAACAGTCTTTTTTATTTTATAGTGTTTCTTAATATTTTATTATTACTGTAG
>CALUXJ010000059.1 GCA_944324725.1 uncultured Acholeplasmatales bacterium | reverse complement strand
CTACACTTGGCGGTAAATACCCGTGGTAGGACTTTCACCTACTAGATTAATGCCATGCCCGGCACACATAAAAAATGGTCTTGAGTATTCAAGACCATTTTTGTTTAATCTAGTTCTAAAGCACCAGTATAAAGTTGATAATAAATACCTTTTTTAGCAAGGAGTTCTTCGTGAGTACCACGTTCAATAATAACTCCGTGTTCCAGTACCATAATGGCATTAGCATTTTTAATAGTTGATAGACGGTGAGCAATCATAAAGACGGTTCTACCTTCCATTAATTTGTCCATACCCTTTTCTACTAAAGCTTCTGTTCGCGTATCAATTGAACTTGTTGCTTCATCTAAGATTAAAACAGGAGTATCAGCAATCATCGCTCTAGCAATAGAAAGTAATTGTCTTTGACCTTGGGATAAATTAGCACCATCACCGCTGATATAGGTATTATAGCCATTAGGCAGTTTTCTAATAAAGCTATCAGCGTTAGCAAGTTTAGCCGCTTGAATTACTTCATCATCGGTAGCATCTAGTTTACCATACTTAATATTTTCTTTAATAGTACCAGTGAAAAGATGGGTGTCTTGTAAAACAATACCTAATGAATGTCTTAGGTCATGTTTTTTGATATCTTTAATATCAATACCATCATAGGTAATACTACCACCATTAATTTCATAGAAACGATTGATTAGGTTAGTAATCGTTGTCTTACCCGCTCCAGTAGAACCGACAAAGGCTATTTTTTGTCCAGGTTTAGCATATAAGGATAAATCAGATAAAATTGGTTTGTCCTGATAGTAGGCAAAATCAACATTATAAAATCTAACATCGCCTTTAAGAGGAACGAGGGTATCATCAGTTTTCTTCCAAGCCCATTGATTGGTCTTATCATTAACTTCAATCATATGTTCATCATCACCCTTAACATTAACAAGAGTGACATTACCATTATCAATTTCTGGTGTTTCATTAATTAATTTAAAAATTCTTTCCGCACCAGCCATACCACCTAAAAGCAAATTAGCTTGTTGGGTAAATTGGTTAATTGGGAGGGTAGCTTGCCGAACAAAAACGAGATAAGCAGCCATATCAGCGGCAGCAAATGTTACCCCTAGTAGTGGGTGAATAACTAATAAACCACCAATAATGGCAACAATGGCATAATTAATATAAGAAACACTGACTACAAAAGGTACCATTGAGAAAGAGTAGCGTAGAGCATTTTCCCCAACCTTTTGTAAGAAAACATTTTGTTTTTGAAATTCAGCAATATTTTCCTCTTCATGATTAAATACCATTACAACCTTTTGGCCAGATAAGCTTTCTTCAACAAAACCATTTAGTTTAGCCATAGCATCTTGTTGTTTTTCAAAGTTGTGTTTTGCCCTTTTACTTGCATAAACAACATAAACAAAGATAATAATGTAGAAGATAGTGCATAATATAGATAAAAGCCAGTTAATGACAAATAGTAAAACGAAAAGCCCTACAATTTGAATGAAGTTTGAGATAAGCATAGCAAAGGCATTGTTCATCGCATCAGATAACATATCAATATCGTTAGTATAATTTGACATTATTTGACCATGAGTCTGATGATCAAAGAAGGCTAGAGGCAATGTTTCCATCTTACTAAACATATCACGGCGTAATTCATAGATTACCTTTTGGGCTAGATAAACCATGATTTGCGTATAACCTAAGGTTGATAAAGCTCCAGATAGATATATTGCTACTTCAATTAGAATAAATTTCCACAAATTAGGATATTGGTTAACATCTTCCGCAATTCTAATTACGTATCTAAACATATATGTGCCTATTAAATTGGCCATTGCCGAAATAGTAACTAAAATAGCTACAATCAAAAGTAGTATTTTATGATTACCTAGATAGTGCAAAAATTGTTTAGCAGTTCCTTTAAGATTGGTTGGACGTTTACTATTGAGAATCGGCGGCATTAACAACACCTCCTAATTGTGTTTCATACAATTCTTGATAAATTTCATTACGGCTTAAAAGCTCTTCATGGTTGCCAATATCTTGAATTTTACCATTGTCAATAATAATAATCATATCGGCTCCCATTACAGAAGTAATACGTTGAGCAATAATTATATTCGTTAAGCCATGTAAGTTCCTAATGTTAGTTAAAATCTTACGTTCAGTTTCCATATCACAGGCACTAGTTGAATCATCAAAAATAATAATTTTAGGATTTTTCAAAAGGGCCCGGGCAATACAAAGTCTTTGTTTTTGACCACCTGAAACATTGACACCACCTTGACCTAAATCATAGTCAAGACCACCAGGTAATCTATCTATAAATTCATCGGCACAGGATTTTTTAAGGGCATCATAAATTTGTTCATCAGTGGCATTTTTATTACCCCATTTTAGATTATCTCTAACAGTACCACTGAATAAAACGTTATTTTGTAAAACTATGGAAATATTATCACGAAGATATTTTAAATCATAGTCTTTAACATTTTGTCCATCAATTAAAACTTCGCCTTTAGTTACATCATATAAACGCAAGATTAAGGCAACAAGAGTGGATTTAGCACTACCAGTACCACCAAGAATACCAACGCTTTTACCACCAGCAATATGTAAATTAATATCGGATAGGACGTATTCAATACTATTTTCTTTATATTTAAAGGAAACGTTATTAAAATCGATTGCTCCATTAGTAATATTTTTTAGACCATTAGGATTATTTTTAATGGTTGGAACTTCACGGAAAATTTCACAAATACGACTAGAAGAAGCAAAGGAACGGTTAACGAGTAAGAAGACGTTAGAGACCATCATTAAAGAGTTTAAAACTTGTAAAATATAGGATAAAAGAGCAGAAAGGGTACCAACCCCTAATGTACTTTTATGAATAGCAATAGAACCAAGATACAAAATTAGGACAGTTACAGCATACATTACTAATTGGAAAGATGGCTGGTTTAACTGAGCAACCTTGAAGGTAAATTTAGTAACATCCATAACCTTAGTATTAGCTTTATTAAACTTTTCCTTTTCATGTTCTTCCCGAACATAGCTTTTAACAGTTCGAATAGCATTGATATTTTCTCTTACAACAAGGTTTACATTATCAATGCTTTTTTGAATAACACTATATTTAGGAGCAGTTTTACGAACAACAACAAATAAGATTGTTCCTAAAACCGGTATAGCGCATAAGAAAACCCACGCAATACTTGGAGCCATCGCAAAGGAAAGACCTACTCCCATTAAAAGCATAATAGGCGAACGGCAGATTGGTCTAAGCCCACCAGCTAAAGTATTTTGCATAATCTGAACATCATTAGTAACTCTTGTGATTAATGAGGCTGATTCAAAGTGATCAATATTAGCAAATGAGTAGGTTTGAATTTTTTCAAATACATCACCACGTAATCGGTAGCTAAATTTAGTTACCAATCTAGCATTAGAAACGGCATAAAAATGGCCAGTTATTAAGCTTATTAGGGCGCAGGCTACAATTAGAGATCCACTAATCCAAATTTGTTTGGTATCACCCATCTCAATACCTTTATCGATTATATCGCTCATTAAGAAAGGAATAATTAATTCAAAAAAGGTTTCAACAACAACTAGAGCTAAGGTTATAAAAAGATCCTTTTTATAGTATTTTAGATAACTTAAAATAAACTTTAAATCTTTCATAAGGAGAGCTATCGTTTGTTGACAGCATCAATCGCCTCCTTAATTAATTTAGGTAATTTAGCACAATTAGCTTCACTAATTGAACAAATAGCTACTCTAATTGCTCCACCAAGAGGAATAACATGGGCACCATGAGCAACTAAATAATCGTAAACTAAATCATCATTAGGACAAGCAACTGTGACAAAGAAACCACATTTAAATGGTAAAGTCTTTAAACCAACTGCTTCAGCTGCCTCAATAAAAGTATTACTACGTTTTTTAATAAAATTAGTAACCTCGCCTAATTCTTCTTTAAAAGAGGCTAAGTATTTTTCTTCGCCAAGAACTTTAGCTATTAGATACATACCATAAGTAGTTGCCATAGAATATTTAGTTCTAGCACTAAATTGACAAGCATTAGTAAAATCTTCAATAGTTTCAGGCTTTTTATTTAGACCAATCATAGCTCCAATTCTTAAACCATAAAGACCTAATGTTTTAGAGCCAGAGAAGGCTAAGATGGTTAAGACATTTTCATTTAATAATTTGAAGTTACCAATATTAGTTCTTGAATAATCTCTACCATTTTTATCATAGTCAATATAAGCCATATCATAAAATAATATGAAAGGATGGTCTTTAGTAGCTACTTCATTAATAATATTAATTAAACCTAACCATTCTTCGTTAGTCAATGAATAACCTGTTGGATTTTGACAAGGGTCATTTATTACGAAAAGAATTCTTTTTTGCTTAGCTTGCATTTTTAAGAAGGTTTCTTTTAAATCAGCTAAATCAAAAGTACCTTCTTCATTAAACATATTATAGGTTTCATAGCCTAAGTAGTTTTCATAAGCTACTTGAATGTAGTTAGTCCACATATAATTTGGTAGTAAAACATTTTCTCCTGCATTTAAATAGTTAGAAAAAGCATTACTAATGGCTCCGCTACCACCAGGTGTGGTAATGATAGATAAGTATTCATGTTCCTTAAAATAAGCCAAATGTTTATCAAAAACCCAGTTTAATACGGCATCACAATAGGGTTTGATACCAATAGTATTTGTATAGGGATATTTTTGCTCATTGGTAAGTTCACTATCGGCAGCCTTTACACTTCTAAAAGTATAAAACTTTTCATCTTCATCAAATAACATACCAATAGTGGCATTAATAACCTCGGGATTTTTGGCTTTAGCGGCCTTGGCAACACCGGCCATAGTTATAATATTAGAACGTTCTTTTTTGTCGATTGAATGTTCAGCTAGAATACGCATAAATTTATTCCTCCTTATTTTCCTAATATTCTAATATTATAGCATAAAATGGCATTAAATAATATAAATGGGTACTATAAATATCAAAAAAACTGAAAAATGATAGTTTTTTAAAGGATTATAATTTTATTTTCTTTTAATTTTGCCTAAATTATGCTATAATTTTAAAGAATGGAGTGAAAAGTATGGATAATAATTTATCTGAACAAGAACGTATAAGAAGAGAAAAATTAACTTATTTAAGTGAAAAAGGAATTGCTCCTTTTGGGCAAAAATATAATCGGACTGACAATTCAAAAACTATTGTCGAAAAGTTTGATAAATACACTAAAGAGGAATTAGAAGAACGCAAATTTGAAGTTAGTGTAGCCGGTAGAATGGTTGCTAAAAGAAGACAAGGAAAAATTGGCTTTATCAATTTACAAGACAAGTTTGGTAATATTCAATGTTATATTGCTAAAGATATGATTGGTGAAGATATGTATGATGTTTTCATCAAATCAGATATTGGTGATATTTTAGGTATAAAAGGCTATGTAATGCGGACTAATACTAATCAGCTTACAGTTAAATGTGAAGAATTTACTCACTTATCTAAAGCTTTACGTCCTCTACCAGAAAAATTCCATGGCTTACAAGATGTTGAGGAAGCTAGAAGACGGCGTTATGTTGATTTAATTGTAAATGAAGAATCACGTAGAGTAGCATTTATGCGTCCAAGAATTATTAGAGCTGTTCAACATTTCTTTGATGGACGAGGTTTTACAGAAGTTGAAACACCAGTTTTACAACCAATTTTAGGTGGAGCTGCTGCGCGTCCATTTGTAACTCATCATAATGCGTTAGATATGAATTTTTACTTACGTATTGCTACAGAATTACCTTTAAAACGTTTAATCGTTGGTGGTATGGAAGCAGTATATGAAATTGGTAGATTATTCCGTAATGAGGGCGTAGATGCTAGACATAACCCAGAATTTACGACAGTTGAAGCTTATCTAGCTTATGCGGATATGTATGATATGATGGATTTAATAGAAGATTTCTTTAAATCAGTAGCTACTGAAGTTTTAGGAACAACAACAATTGAATTTGATGGTCGTTCTTATGATTTATCTAAATTTAAACGTGTTCACATGGTTGACGCAATTAAAGAAAAGACAGGTATTGATTTCTTTAAAGAAATGACTTTTGAAGAAGCTAAAGAGATTGCTAAAGCTCATGATGTAGAAGTACCTAATCACTTTACAGGTGTAGGTCATATCATTAATGCTTTCTTTGAAAAGTACTGTGAGGAAGATTTAATTGAACCAACTTTAGTATATGGTCACCCAGTAGAAATTTCTCCACTAGCTAAACGTAATCCACAAGACCCACGCTTTACTGATCGTTTCGAATGCTATATCGGTTGTACAGAATATTGCAACGCCTTCAGCGAATTAAATGACCCAATTGATCAATTACATCGTTTCGAAGAACAATTAGAGGAAAGAAAACTTGGTAATGATGAGGCTTGCGAAATTGATTATGATTTCGTTGAAGCGCTAGAATATGGTATGCCACCTACAGGCGGTATTGGTATTGGTATCGACCGTTTAGTTATGTTATTAACAGGCAAAACTAATATTCGTGATGTTTTATTATTCCCACACAATAGACAAAGAGGCACAAATAAGTAATGGATATCTTTACAGATTATGCTAATTGGAAAATTGAAAAATATGATTTGATAACTATGCTCAATGAACTTGATAGTAATATTATTAAACGCTATCAAAATGTTTTATTAGTTTTAGATTATTTGTATCAAATTGTTGTTGATAAGAAAAGAGCGTTAACCGAAGATGAAGAAGTTATTTTTGGTACAGGCTTTGAATATGTTGATAATAACTTCATAACAATTGAAGAAATCTTAAAAAATAACTTTAATAATAACATTAAAGAAATGGAAAGTTGTGCTAAAACAGTTAATCTTTTCTTATATACATTAGATTTTGAGGATGAACTTTTAAATCTCGTTCCTGATAATGATGTTACATTAAAGGCTGATATGGCTAAGTTAGAAGCTTTTGAGGATGAGGTTAATACATATTTAAATAATAAAATAGATGTTGATGATGCTCTTTTTGTTAAACTTGATGAGCTTACTGACGCTATTTTTACTAAAAGAAATTTAGAAGTAAATCCAATTGATAGTATATTTTATCAAATAGCTGAAACCTATGGTCTAATTAGTAGTGAAGATGACGTTTATAATAGTTATATTAACGAGATGATAAATCATGATAAGACTTGCCACCACGACGGACATTAAGGCTATTTTAGCCATCGTTGAGGATGCAAGATGTCAAATTGAAGAGCTTGGTTTTATTCAGTGGTCAAGAGAAAGTGGCTATCCTAGTGCTTCAACCTTTATGACAGATATAGCTAACAATGAACTTTATGTCATTGAAGAAAATGCGAGTGTCCTTGGGTTTATGGCTCTAGTAAAATCACATAACTTTGATTATGATAATATTGAAGGAAAGTGGCTTAATGACGCTAATTATTATACCATTCATAGATTGGCAATAAAAAAAACAGCTAGGCATCAAGGCCTAGCTATTAAACTAATAGAATGGGCAAAAAATATTGCATCAGCTAATCATGTCAGCTTAAGAATTGACACGCATCTCAAAAATATTCCGATGCAAAATTTAATATTAAGAACAGGCTTTACCTATTGTGGCATTATCAAGCTAGCTAAAGAAAAGCTTGAGCCAGAAAGAAAGGTTTATGAGTGGCTATATAAAAAGGGAGTGTGAAATAATTCGAATTTTATCGGATTAATTTCCACTCTTTTTTCTTTTGCCCTTAAAATACAAATT
>CALUXJ010000058.1 GCA_944324725.1 uncultured Acholeplasmatales bacterium | reverse complement strand
GTGCCTTCAATTAACTACAAATAAATTTTCAACTATTCATCAATTATCTCTTGATTTAATTATAGTTGGCTCTTTTTACTTTGTGAAATATTTGATTGCATTTTTAAAGATTTGTTGTTCTTTATTACCATAGATATTTTTATATAGTCCCTTTTTATAACGTTCAGTATGACCCATCTTACCAAGAATTAAGCCATCTGGACTTACAATGCCTTCAATTGCATAATAAGAACCATTTGGATTATAAGGGGCGCAAGTAGTAGGCTTACCTTTATCGTCAACATAGCAGAAGGCAATTTGACCATTTTGATAAAGTTTGTTAAATGTTTCTGCGTTACAAACAAATTTACCTTCGCCATGAGAAAGGGCAATATTATAAATTTCGTCTTCCTTAAGATCAGCTAACCAAGGAGAATTATTAGACATCGCCTTAGTTTGGGCAATTAAGGAAATGTGTCGATTGATATCATTTCTAAATAAGGTTGGATTATCAGCTGTTAAAGTAAATGGTGTAGTTGCATTTAGTAGACCAGATTTAATTAAGGCTTGGAAACCATTACAAATACCAAGAATTAAACACTTGCGTTCTAAAAGCTTTAAGATAGCTTCTTTAACAGCTACGTTATTCAAAATACTTGCAATAAATTTACCAGAACCATCTGGTTCATCACCGGCACTAAAACCGCCACATAGAGCCAAAATATCACATTCATTAATACCTTTAACCATATTGTTAATAGAATTAATTGTCAATTCAGGAGTCATATTGTTGAATACTTCAACCTTAACGCTTGCGCCGTTTTCTGCAAAAGCATTTTTGGTATCGTAATCACAGTTGGTGCCTGGGAAAACAGGAATATAGACTTTAACTGGACCTTCCTTATGGTTGTGGAAGGTATTTTTAGTTTTATAATACTTAATTTTGGCTAATGGGCTAGTACTTACTACCTTTTCTTTATAAATAGTATTGAAAGGTGTTAGGTTAATGTTATAAAGCTCATCAATATTAAAGCTTTCTTTATTTAAAACAAATTTGTTTAGACAAGTCTTACCAAGTAAAATAGCATCTTTAATTGGTTCTTTACTTTCTACAATAATAGAACCATAGTCATAGTTAGCTAATTGGTTAAGATCATAGCTTGCCTTAACCCCGATATTATTACCAAAACTCATTTTTACTAAGGCTTCTGCTACCCCACCAAAGGATAGAGCATAGGCTGAAATAATGGTTTTATTTTTAATTAATTGATGAATTTTGTTAAAGTTATGTTTTAATTCTTTAATGTTTGGTAAATTTAAGTCTTTTGGATGATGTTTAAATAAATAAACATAATTGCCAGCTTCCTTAAATTCAGGAGAAATGACATTTTTACTATTAGTGGTAGCTAAAGCAATACTCATAAGCATTGGGGGAACACTAATATTTTTATAAGTACCACTCATTGAGTCCTTACCACCAATGGCTGGTAGATTAAAAGCCATTTGCAGATTAAGAGCACCGAGTAAGGCCATAAATGGAAGACCAAAGTCTTTTGGACTAGCCATATGCTTAAAGTATTCTTGGAAAGAGAAACGAATCTTTTTGTAGCTAGCACCACTAGCAACAATTTTACTAATAGATTCAATAATGCTATACATACTACCTAAATAAGGATTTTCTTCAGCAATGTAAGGATTATAGCCATAAGCAAGAATAGTAGCAGTATCGGTGTTGCCGGCTGGAATTAATTGAGCACTAACTTGGGTTTCCGTTCTTTGGGTTTTACCACCAAAAGGCATTAGAAGAGTACTACGACCAATCGTTGAGTCAAACATTTCAATTAAACCCTTTTGACTAGTTACATTAGGATTAGTTAAAACGTCCTGTAAGCATTCGGCTGTACTTGTGTAGGTTTTAGGCTCGGTCGTTTTATTAATACTAGCATCAACCTCGACATCGGTTTCATGAATTGCACCAGCACTATCAATGAAGTCACGACTAATATCAACTACCAATTGGTTATGATAATACATTCTTAAACGATTGGTAGCAGTCACACTAGCTACATTAGTAGTTCTAACATTTTCTTCTGTAGCATATTTAACAAATTCATCGTAATCCTTAGGATCAATAACGACAGCCATTCTTTCTTGGGATTCAGAGATGGCTAATTCTGTAGCATTAAGACCAAGATATTTAACCGGAACTAAATCAAGGTTAATATCAAGACCACTAGCTAATTCACCAATAGCAACAGAAACTCCACCAGCCCCAAAGTCATTACATTTTTTAATTAACTTAGTAACTTCAGGTCTTCTAAATAAATGTTCAAGCTTTCTTTCTTCTGGGGCATTACCTTTTTGTACCTCAGAGAAGCATTTTTCTAAGCTTTGTTCGTTATGTTCCTTACTAGAACCAGTAGCGCCGCCGATACCATCACGACCAGTTAAACCACCAAGTAGTAAAACGATATCGCCTGGAGTTGGACTTAAACGCTTAACATCACTAGCTTTTACTGCCCCAACAACCGCACCAACTTCAAGTCGTTTAGCTACATAATCAGGGTGATAAATTTCTCTAACATGAGTAGTAGCAAGACCAATCTGATTACCATAAGAAGAATAACCACCAGCAGCTTTTAAGCTAATGACTCTTTGGGGTAATTTATTTGGCATTGTATCTTTAACTTCGGCATAAATATTACCAGCTCCTGTTACTCGCATAGCTTGGTAAACATAAGCTCTACCAGCTAGTGGATCTCTAATGGCCCCACCTAAACAAGTAGAAGCTCCACCAAAAGGTTCAATTTCCGTTGGATGGTTATGGGTTTCATTCTTAAATTGAACGAGCCATTTTTCTTTTTGACCATTATTTTTTAAATCTACAAAGATAGAACAAGCATTATTTTCTTCAGATTCTTCTAAATCATTTAAATAGCCTTTAGCCTTTAGAGCTTTAGCCCCAATAGTTGCTAAATCCATTAAGCAAAGTGGCTTGTTTTCTCTCTTTAAATCATGTCTAATTTTTTGATAAAGCTTATAAGAATTCATAACCTCATCCTTAAGGCAAGCATCCTTAAAGCTAATATTTTCTAATCGCGTTGTAAAGGTAGTATGCCGACAATGATCAGACCAGTAAGTATCTAAAATTCTTAGTTCTGTTTCGTAAGGGTCACGACCTTCACCTTTAAAATAATTAACTACAGTAGCAAGGTCAGCACTAGACATTGCTAAATCATATTTTTTAACAAAAGTAGCGTAATCTGTAATCTCTCTAAAACCAGTTAAGACTTTAACATCTTCAATTTTAGTATTAATGTCATCGGATAAGACGCTTAAATCTTTTTCTCTAGCTTCAACTTTATTAATTAAGTAGTGTTTAATTTTGGCTAAAGTTTCACTAGAAAGGTCTTTTGGGAAGAGGTATAGTTTAGCACTTTTAATATTAACCTTCGTATTAGGATCAATTAGCTTGAAGCAGGCAATGGCAGCATCAGCTCTTTGGTCAAATTGCCCAGGTAAATATTCAATAGCTAAGCTTTGGTAATTTGTTAAATCGATAGAATCATAAACATTATCCGTTACAACTTCACCTAAAACTTGATATTTGGCTTTTTCTAGTAAAGCCTCATCACAATTAAAGATATCGTAGACATTGATTAATCTTAAAGAGCTTAGGTTAAGACCTAAATTCAAATTAAGATCAGCTAAGAGACTAGTAGTTTCGACCTCAAAGCCAGGTTTCTTTTCTACATAGATACGACTATTCATGTTTTTCTCCTTCAAATATTTTATTATATTTTTCTAAATAATCTATATAAGTCAAATCAGTAAAGGTAATATGAGCCATTTTTCGCCGCGGTTTTAATTCGGTTTTAAAATAGTCATGAATATAAATACCAGGTTTATTCTTAAATAAAGGTAATTTAGCATAATCTTCACTTAAGATGTTTTTCATAATGGTATTACCCTTTAAATGGGGCTCTTCTAACTTTTCTTTAGTTAGAAAGCTAACTAGTAAATCATATTGACTTAAGGTGCTACCTTCAATAGACCAATGACCACTATTATGGGGTCTTGGCGCCATTTCATTGAAGTAGAACTTATCACCTTTGACAAAATATTCAATACATAAAATACCATAAAAACCAGCCTTTTCCATAAAGCTATAGGAGGCTTCTTCAATCTTATTAAAGATTGGTAATTTTTGCCCAACAATACTTAAATCTAAAATACCATGTTTATGTTTATTAATACTAATTGGTAAGCTGACGATTTTTTCTTTATCCCTTATCATAATGATGGAACATTCATAATCAAAATCTAAATAAGCCTCTAAAATACCTTCTGTATTAAAAGGAATTTGATCAATATCAGCTAGACTCTTAATTAAGTACTGACCATGACCATCATAGCCCAGGGTAGTAGTCTTATAAAGAGCGGGATAACCAATCTTAGCTAAAGCGGCTAGTAAATCAATTTTATTTAGAACCTGTTGATAAGGTACGGGCTCTAAACCACACGCTATAGCATTACCCTTTTCTCTTAAACGATTTTGGCTAATATAGAGTGGTTCTGTTCCTTCAGGAATATTATAGTTTTCTTTTATATAGTTAAGTCCTAAAGCATCAATGTTTTCAAATTCATAGGTTAAAACATCACTTTTAGAACCAAGTTCTTGTAGTTTTGTTAAATCATTAAAAGACCCTACAATAACCTCATCACAAACATGAGAAGCACTACAAAGTGGATTAGGGTCTAAGCATATTGTTTTATAATGTTTTTTCTTGGCGGCTTCGGCAATCATCATGCCTAATTGTCCCCCACCGATAATACCTATTGTCATAAATTTAACTCCTTAAATTAAAAAAGACGACAAAGTCGTCTCTACTACAACAAAAAAAGCATATACATCTAGGTATACTCTGTCTTATAGTCCTAAAATTTACGGTTCTAGGGTAGAGACTTGCTAACCATATTATAGCTATTATATAAGACATGTTTATTTTAACATAAAAAAAACTAAAAGCCTATATGTAAGTTGTTATAAAAAGGCTTTCATTGTAAAAAATGTAAAAATGATAATTATTTGTAAAAAAATGTTTTATTCCTAATTTAAGAAAAAATACAAAATGTATATTTTTATTGAAAAAAGTTCTTTGAAGAAGTATAATGCTAGTGGGTGATAAATATGTTTAAATTATATCGTCTTAGTACACATGGTATGAAAAATATAAGTAAGTTAATCACAATTGATTTTTATCAACAAACTATTAATAATGAGAGTAATAAAAAACTGGCTAATATTAAAGCTATTTATGGCGCTAATGGTTCTGGTAAAACAGCTATTATTGAAACTATGGCTTTTTATAAAGAGTTTGTTACTAATTATTTATTTATAAAACAAAATAATATTATTGATAATTTAAATAAGATTATAAATAAAGTAGAACCAAACATTTTTATAAGTATTATTTTTTCCCAAAATAAAGATTTTTATAAACATGACATTTTAATAGAACAAACAGATGATATGCCGGTTGTATCATCAGAAAAAATGTCTATATTAAAAGATAATTCACTTAATGGCCAATGTAAGTTTTTACTAGAAAACAAAAATGGTGACCTTAATTTTTATTATGATGAGGATAAAGATTTAAAAACATTTTTAATAGATAAAACTAAAAATGTTTTAAGGTATTCATCTATTATATCGCTCATTACGGATGAAGAATTTTCTAAGCAATATAAGGACAGCGGTATCTATAATATTTTTTCAACTTATTATAATTTTGCTAAAAATTTGAGTGTCTATTCGGAAGAAAATAGATTCGTCGCTATTCAAAAAAACAACATTAATGATTTTTATACTTCATTTTTTAAATCA
This sequence comes from uncultured Acholeplasmatales bacterium, assembly GCA_944324725.1. Classification (GTDB taxonomy): domain Bacteria; phylum Bacillota_I; class Bacilli_A; order Acholeplasmatales; family Anaeroplasmataceae; genus CALUXS01. Next base: position 2,092 of record CALUXJ010000058.1, on the reverse strand, counting down.
TTATTATATAATCGTATAGCATATGATATAGTTTTAAAAAATGAATATGTAAAGTATTTAGATAACATAGAAAAAATGACTAAATTCATTAGGCTTTTCAAGCCAGATTTAAAGAAAATTGAGATTGAATACAAGGAAGATAAAGATTTTTACTATTGTATTAAAAAACTAAATTATCAAGATTATAAAATTGATGTTGAATATGAAAGTACAGGTATAAAAAAGATTATTAATTTATTTAACTATATTAATGATGTAGTAGAAGGTAAAGTAGTATTTATTGATGAATTTGATGCTAATATCAGTAGTGTCTATTTAAATGTTTTACTGAAATTTTTAAATGAAAATAAAAAAGGTCAACTTTGCTTTACCAGCCATAATTTATACCCAATGGAATATCTTTATAAATTTTCTAATGCAATTGATTTTATTGGCGAAACAGGTAAACTAGTTTCTTGGAAGAAGAATGGAAATTATCGTCCTTATAATCTTTATCCAGAAGGACTAATTCCGGATTCACCATTTAATATTGATATTTTAGATTTTGAAAATGTATTTTTTGCTGGTGAAGACTGATGCAAGTAATTATAGTATTAGAAACAAAAAATGAAGATGGTTCAGATAAAATTTATCTTAAAGCTATAGAAACATATTTTTATAAGATTAGAGGATCTGGTATAAAGATTAGTTATCTTTATATGAAGGGAAAAGGTAATTATTTTTCACAAGAAAAGAAAATTCAAACTCTAAAAAGAAAATATGATGGGGAAACAAAAGTCATTTTTATATTTGATGTTGATATACCTGATTCGCATATTGATCAAAGAGAGTTAAATGGGAAAATAATTCCCTATTGTGAAAAGAATAATTATGATATGGTTTGGTATAATAGGACAGTAGAATATGTCCTGACTGACAGGTGACTTTGTCAAGGATAACTTAAAAACAAAGGTAGCTAATGATTTTTATAAAAAGAATAAAATTAAAGATGTTGACACAAAGGTGTTATCATGTCCGGATTCTTTTACCCAGATTGGTAAATCTAATGTTTTGTGCATCTTAGATAAATATTTTTTTCGTAATAGATAGGAAGTTGTTTTATGCAGTTTGATCAATTTAAATTTATGTTAGGTGAAACAATTTGTTACTTTCAATTAATTGAACATGACATTAAACTTATTTATGCCATAATGCTAAAGGGCTCATTTACGGATAATTTAGAAGCTATTAAAAATAGAACATTAGGTGATATGGTTAAAGAATTAGAAATCTTAGATAATTCTGATAATCATCCCCTTTTATCAAGTGATTCTTATCGGTTACTTAAAACTATTACTCGTGTTCGCAATTATTTATGTCATAAAATATATACTAGCTTTATTTATATTCCTAATTTTGAAAAGTCTAAGGAATACCTAAAAGCTTGTAGTAGAGTAAAAGAGATTAATAATGATATGTCAGAACTTTCTATTAAAGTAGAAGATGTAAGATTTAAGGCTTCCCAAATATATCGCAAATTATGAGACTTTAAATTCTATTTATGGTTTACCAATGGTAGTTGAAGCTTCTTTTTCCTTAATGTTTTAACTATGCCAGGTACATTAGAGGTTATAGTTACATTTATATCTGATACTATTTACTATAAAGAAATACCACCAATGACCGCCACTTTAACGGTTAAACCAGCTAAACTGACAGGTGCTATTTTTAATGACCAAACATTTGTGTATGATGGCTATCAAAAAAGCATTGCTATTGAAGGCATTATTATTCCTAATGGAATAGATGTTACATATACTAATAATTACCAAGTAGATGCAATTATGTAGTAACGGCATATTTAGTTGATAAATTAGGTCGGTATGAGCCACTAGAATTATCAGCAAATTTAACTATTATACCAGCTTAATTGAATTTAATAATATCTATAAGAAAAGCTAATTTTAGTGATATATATTGATACCTGTTTTGCTAATTCAAAAATATGCAAAAAATATTCACAAAATTGAATAAATATGTTATAACCTGAGTTTTACAGTTGTTATGCTACAAAAGCCGATTACCTACTCGATTAAGTAAGTGACCGGCTTTT
>CALUXJ010000057.1 GCA_944324725.1 uncultured Acholeplasmatales bacterium | reverse complement strand
TACACTTGGCGGTAAATACCCGTGGTAGGACTTTCACCTACTAGATTAATGCCATGCCCGGCACACATAAAAAAAGGGTAAATCAATACCCTTTAGGTTAAATTTTGCCTACAGCAAAGACTCTAATTTGGCTATAGCTTGAGCTGAATAGTCATTTAATGCTATATTAAGCTTTTTGCTTAATTTACCATCAGCTAGTAGCTTAACATACATCATATTGACATCGATTAGACCCTTATCCTTTAAAGTGTCTAAATTAACCTCTTCACCATCTTTAAAATTAGCCTCTAGACTAGCTAAATTAATAATTGTTCTTAAAGATCTTGCAACCTGTTCTTTTTTCAAACCACTATAGCTATAGCTTAATTTTGGCACAATCTCTGTTACCTCTTCTTCCTCTTCTTCGTCGTCATCATCATCTTCATCTTCAACCGAACTTGCTTTAGCACTCTTTGTGCCATAAACTGGCTTTACTAAACCCTCTTCTAATAGCTTTTCAATTGAACGTGATTTTAACTCTAAACCATAGGACTCTTCACATTCTAAATTATATTCGATTTCTTCTGCTTGCATTAATTCTTCAACTAATTCTTTAGCATAGCCAAAAGAACGGGGGCCTTTCATTTTAAGCATTGTTGGAAGGTCAGCATATTTTTTAACTTCACTAACATCAACCACACCATATTTAGGATCTAAGGTTTGAGGAGTTAGCGCAAAGTAAATATTTATGCTCTTACCTCTAGCAACAAATCTAATTAGAGTGTTACGACCAACATAAAATCGTTCCCCCTCCCAAGAAATATTATTTTTTACCTTATCGTAGGACAAAATGACATTTTTTATTTGACTATAATACATTTTCATTTTATCACTCAAAAAAGTAAGTTTGGCTAAATGGGATTTATTATACCTTACAATTTCCATTATTATTTCCTCCTTCCCATATTTATTGGTTCACTTATTTGACCAATACGACTCATAATTCGCATGGCCTTTGTTTTATCTAAAGAACTTTCATTTAAACATAGGTGAGTTAAGAGTTGATCAGGTGTCAAATTAGAAGAGATAAATAGTGGTTTCTTCTCTGCCATCCTATAGTTTAAAATCGGTCCTAAGATTTCATCACGCACAAAAGCAGTAATATTTTCACTACCTAAGTCATCAAGCATTAAAACCGGCACATCTTTTAGTTTGTTAATTAATGCACCAAAACGTTCTTCCCCTAGACTTTCTTTAAGTTCCCTAATTAAATCTGGGAAATATATTAAAAGACTATCAATATTACGAATAGCTAATTCCCTAGCCACTGCTCCTAATAAATAAGTCTTACCACAGCCAAAACTACCATAGACATAAAGACCCTTGGTATCTAAGTTACCATAATTAGTTAAAAAATTAACAACTTTTTGATAAATTTGAGCCCTAGCCTCCGTATCAATGTGGAAATCCGTTAAAGTTGCTTCTTTAATTGTTTTAGGCATATAAAGCGTTTTGATTAACTCAGTTTCCCGATTTTTATAATCGACTTCTTTTTGCAACTTACATCTTTTTAAAACAAATTCATCTCGGCTTTTATCATAAATATGACAATAGCCAGGTTGACTATTAGGACAATTAGCTAAGCCAGGACAATGCTGGCAATTTGTCATTTCCTCTTGCATAATTAAACAATCATTAAGGTTTAGCAAAGAAACCTCAACCTCGGTAAACAAAGGATTCTTTGCTAAATCTTTTATTAATTTTTGGGGATTAAATTGGGCATCACCTTTAATTTTTAGTCTCTCCATTAGCTTTAAATCCTTTCATAATTTCTTCCATGCCAGCTATTTGCCAATCCTCTAAATTAATATCTTTACTATTTTTCTTACGTGGACTTGTTTTTGGTTTGTTCATTTTTTCTATAGCGTCATAGGTAGTGAAAATGCCGTTATCTTGCCAAGACTTGGCCATCTTTTCAAAATAGGATAGAGCGGGGATACTGCCCTTGCTAGCATATACTTTAATAATCATTAAATTAACTAAACCATGTGACATATTAATATTATTATAGAGTTCGTTAATTTTTTGTAATAACATAACTGGGTAATTAGGGCCCATTAATTCTTGTAATAAAGATTGGGCAGACATTTTTTCTAGATTTTCGACCTTGAGAATAATATCATCCTCTTTATTAACAACTGTTTCTTTCGTTTTATACAAGAAATTATATAAACTTTGGGCTTTCTTCTTTAATATATCATAGCTGAAATAATTGTTTTTATCAATACTATCATGAAAAAGATTAACCATTTGTTCAAGAGTATAACCATAAACAAAGCTAGTAGTTGTTATTTTTTTCTTAAAATCCTCATCAATGCCACCATTAACTAAATTGGTATCAATTTTACTAATAAAGAGGTCAATATCAAAATCGGAGCCGTTAGTTAAATTGCGATGATTTGGTCTTCTACCAACAATATTTTCTTCAGGTCTTTGATAATCATAATTTAATTCTTCCTTAAAAACATCACCAAAATTATGTGTCACTTCTTTGAAGTCTTTTAAATCTAATGGTGGTATTTTAAAGGCATCAACTATTTTAGCAAAGGTTTCTTTACCTATTTTATTTTCTAAATAAGAACCTAAAATAGTATCTTTTAAAAAGTTTTTCGGTGTAAATGGAGCCAAAAGAATAATAATGGTCATGTCCTCTTTAACAAAGGTTCTAGCTAAATTAATTCCCTCAAGCTTAGCTAAGGCCTTATTAAATTTCATTAATTTCCAGCCTAAAAAATTTAAAAGATTATCTCGCTCTAAAGCTTCACTTTCTAAACTAACCCGATTAAGTAAGGTATGTAAAAAGCTATAAAGAGTAATCGCTTCATCACCAAGTAATGGCAAATAAAGTAAATTGAGAATTTTAATATCTTCCGTATTTAAGGAAAAGTTAGAATAAACTTTTGTATCTAAGGCCATTATTGATGTAAACCTAAGCCTTTAAATTCAAATTTTTTACCACAATAATCATAGAAATCCGCCAAGAATAGAGCAACCTGTTTTTTGCCAAAAAGGCCAAAATATTCTACAAAGAAATCAACACTAGTTTCTCTAGGGTTTTGCATAATAATTTTAACTGTGGCTTGGAGTTTTTTACCAATAATCATTCCTTCGCCGTAGTCATCATTAAACTCTGTTACTTCATAACCCTTTTTACTAAAATATTCAATTACGGCTGCCTTCATAAGGTCATATGATGTCTTATAATAATGTGTTTTTAAGATTTCATAGCCTTCGCTTTCGCCTGTTTCACATGTATAACCCATAAAAAATCTCCTTTACTACTTCTTTAATTTTTTTATTTGTCTCTGCAAAAGAACCACTACTATCAATTACATAATCGGCTAAAGCTACTTTATCGGCTAAAGGTAGCTGACTATTAATCTTTTTAAGGGCGTAATCTTTAGTAATATTATCTCTTGTACAAAGTCTTTCAATTTCTAACTCTAAAGGTAATTTAAGACAAATTACCTTATCAACTAAGTATTCTAATTGACATTCATATAAAAGTGGAATGTCTAGAAAAACCAATTGATTATTAGCCTTAGCTTCTTCAAGTTTGCCAATAACATAAGGGTGAATGATAGCCTCTAGTTCCTTTCTCTTAGTAGCATCATTAAAAACAATTTGGGCTAATTCAAGCCTTTTTGAGGTTCCAAATTTTGCCTCAATTTGAGCCAAAATTTGTTCATTTTGGTAAGCTTCTTTTACTAAAGTATCGCTATCACAAACCGCAAAGCCCCATTCCTTTAATGTATTTAAAACGTTACTTTTACCACTGGCAATGCCACCCGTAATACCAATCGCTATTTTTTTAGGCGTTTGACAAACTGGACATACATAACTAGTTCTACCACCAACTTTGTAAGTGATTATCTCATGTCCGAGTGGGCATTTTTCTTTCGTATGAACCTTAAGATAGTTTTGATAATTACCAATTACCCCTAAACTTGAAGTATAAGATCTAATTGTTGTTCCCTTGTTAATAATAGCTAAATCTAAGATTTCTTTACTAGCCTCTAAAATAGTTTTTAGCTCATCTTTTGTTACTAAATTAGCTGGCATATTAGGTAATAATTTGGCAGCATAAATAACCTCATCAACATAAATATTACCTAAACCAGCAATAAAGTTTTGATCTAAAAGTAAGCTTTTAAGTGGTAAACGTGACTTAGCTAATTTGGCATATAGTTCATCTAAATATGGTAACGCTAGGTTGGCATCTGGGCCTAAATCAAGGTCAGCTTCAAGACTAGCTAAATCCTCATAATAATGCATGCGGCCAAATTTGCGAACATCTTGATAAATTAGCTTTTTTCCATTATCTAGATAAATAATAACATGCATATGTTTATTAAGTGGATAATCTAAGTCGGTATAAAAATATTTACCTTCCATCCTTAAATGTGATAATAGATATCCTCTAGAAAGACAAAAAATTAAATATTTGCCCTGACGCTTAATATCTACGTAAGTTTGACCAATCAAATCTTTAACAGCCTCACTATTTTCAAAAATAGGGGCATAAAGTAAGTCAATCTTAGTAATTGTTTGGCCAATTAACTCAGACTTTAAAACGCGTCTGACAGTTTCTACTTCCGCAAGTTCTGGCATCTTATTTCACCTGATTCCAGTAGATAAGTTCTGGTTTTACTTTGTCTTTAACATAAAAAGCTTTTTCTGGATTTAAAGGATAACCTAAGGCTACAAGAGAGAAAATGAAGGCTCCTTTAGGTAAGTTTAATATTTTTTCTGCTTTAACCATTCTTTCAGCAATTGGGGCAATCCCAATCCAACAAGAACCAATCTTTAAAGACGTAGCTGCTAGTAAAATATTTTCTGTTACTGCCCCTAAATCCTCCATCACCATTTCTTTAGTTAATAGCTTATTAACATCTGGACAAAAGACAGCTATTACTGCTTGAGCATTAGCTAAAACCCTAGCACCTGGAGAAACAGTGACTAAATCAGCAATAATTTTTTTATCATCAATTATCACAAAGGCGGCACTTTGTTGAGCCCGGGCTGTAGGAGCCATGAAACCAGCCTCTGCCAGTTGTAATAAATCGTCCTTGCTTATTGCTTTTGGGCTAAATTCTCTTACTGAACGTCTTGTTTTAATAATATCTAACATTTTAACCTCCTATTTTAAATCGTACCAATTTTTACCAAAATCATCAGCTACTTCTAGCTCAACGGCTAAATTAACAGCGTGAGTCATTTTATCTCTAACAAGTGCTTGTAGTTTTTCTTCTTCACCCTGTTCTACTTCAAATACGAGTTCATCATGAACTTGAACTAGCATTTCTGATTTTAAACCTGCTTCCTTTAAAGCCTTAGCTATATCAACCATAGCCTTTTTAATAATATCTGCTGCCGTACCTTGAATAGGCGCGTTCATAGCCATTCGTTTAGCAAATTCGCGTTCCATATAATTAGTAGAATTTATTTCTTTAATGTAACGTCTTCTATTAAATAAGGTCTCTACGTAGCCCTTTTCTTTACATTCAGCAACGATATTATCCATATAAGTTTTAATTTCAGGATTAATTTCGTAATACTTATTAATAAAATCTTTAGCCTCTTTTTGACTAACCTCAATATCATTAGCTAGGCCATAGGCTGAGATACCATAAACAATGCCAAAATTAACAGCCTTGGCTTTTCTTCTTTCAAGAGGTGTAATATCTTCATGGCCAAAAATCTTTTGCGCAGTGGAAGTATGAATATCTTCATGATTGTTAAAAGCTTCTTTTAAATGTTTAACATTAGCCATACTTGCTAAAACTCTTAATTCAATTTGTGAATAATCGGCGGAATAAAGTTCGTTGTTAGATTTAGTGGGAATAAATAATTTTCTAATTAAATGACCTTCTTCCGTCCTAATAGGAATATTTTGGAGGTTAGGCTCAATACTTGATAAACGTCCGGTTTCAGTTAAGGCTTGTTCAAAAATAGTATGAACTTTACCATCCGGGAAGATTTGTTCCCTTAACCCCTTAATATACGTATTATAGAGTTTGGTTAATTGTCTATAATCTAAAACCTTATCAACGATTGGGTGTAACATGTGAATAGCATTTAAAATACTTGCTTCAGTTGAATAACCCTTTTTATTATTACCTGGATAAGGAATATTAAGCTTAACAAATAATACCTCAGCCAATTGCTTAGGGCTAGCAATATTAAAAGTATAGCCGGCTAAATCATAAATTGATGATTCTAATTCGGCAATTCTAGTCTTTAAGTCATTATCCCGTGTATTTAATTCCTCTTGACTAATTGTCATACCTCTAAATTCCATATCACCTAAAACAATACTTAGCGGCATTTCAATATCTTTTAAGAGCTTAATCTCATCTAATTCTTCTAACTTTTCCCGCGCTTTAATAGCTAGCTCTTTTACTGTTTCTACCTTACTAGCTAAATACTTATATAATACATTTAGTTCCGGGACATGTCTTTTAGCACCTTTACCATAAACTTCTTCGGCATAAACTAAATCATTACTACCATAATAGCTTATAACATCTTTAAAATCCTGTTTAGTAACCGTTGAATCTAAAATATAGGTTGCTAAATATAGGTCAAAAACAAAATTATTCGCATTAATACCAAAATGTTTAAGGCTGACATAAATGCGTTTTAAATCATAGGCTATCTTTGGCGTTTTTTCCATAAATTCAATAAATTCTGGTTCATGGAATAGTCTTTGTTCAATAATAAAATTACCTAAATTATTAGCTAAACCTAAAGCTAAAATAGGATATTTATGATAATTATAATCTTCATTTTCACAAATAATAGCGGTATTTGGTAATAAATAAGTTGCTAAATCCTCTTTGTTAAGAATTTTATAATTATAACTCTTAGCTACTTTTGTAACTGGTTTTAAGAAAGAATGGAATTCTAACTCTTGATAAAACTGATGGAGTAATTCTTCATCTTCTGGCTTCTTTAAAGTATCCTCTAAAGTAATATCAAGTGGAGCATCCCGTAAAATAGTAGCCATCTTCTTACATAATAGGGCTTGTTCACCAAAATTTACAAACTTATCATGATCACTACCCTTTATTTTATCATTATTAGACAAAATGTCTTCAACGTGGGGATAAAGCTTTAAATACTTAACAGCCTTAACTTGGCCAATACCCGGAACACCTGGAATATTATCCGATTTATCACCCATCAGGGCTTTTAAATCAATAAAACTTGAGACTGGTATCTCATAAGTTTTAAGAAAATATTCAGGCGTATAATCTTCTAATTCGGTAATGCCCTTTTTAGTCATATGCACGCAGGTACTATCTGTTATTAATTGTAATAAATCACGATCTGAAGAATATATATCTACATGATACCCGGCATCTTCTGCTTTTTTAGCCATAGTACCAATAATATCATCCGCTTCGTAAAGTGGCACCTCATAGCGTTTAATTCTTTTTAAATCTAAAAATTGTTTAATGTAGGCAATTTGCATCCGCATTTCTTCTGGCATAGGAGCTCTACCTGCTTTATAATCAGCCATAAAGGTGTGGCGAAATGTCTTTTTACCTGCATCAAAAGCTACGAGAATGGCATCGTATTCTGTACTACAAAGGGAATTAATCATTCTTGCAAATGCATAGGTGGCATTAGTATAAATGCCTTTGGAATTAGTCATCATTTTAGCATTAGCCATACCAAAATAAGCACGATACATCAATGAGTTACCATCGACTAAAATCATTCGTTTCATTGCTTACCTCCTAAAATTCTAGGTGCTTACTTAACCTATCAGAGTAACGATATAAAATTAAAGTCCTCCCAATTTTACTAACAATAGTAATACCCTTACTAATTAAAATACTTCTAAACTCTTGTTCATCGATATCACTATTTTTTAGTAAACTTATTTTCATTAATTCATTAGCATCTAAATGTTTTTCAATAACCTCGATTAAGCTATCATGAACACCCAATTTACCAACTTGTAAAACTGGCTTCAAGTTCATAGCTAAGCTCTTTAAATGTGCAATTTGTTTTGTTGTCATAATCTCTACCTCAATTACTTATGATACCATAATTTGCCTACTTTTTATAGTCAAAATATATTAAAGTGCTTATATAATTATAATGCTAAAAAGGTCTTGATTCTAGATAATTCCCGTTTCAAGACCAAATTAAACTTTATTTATCTTCTATCTAAAGGTAGTACTTTAAATTTAAAAATAGGGTAGAGAAAAAGTTTTAACTTTTGTCCCTCCCATTGCACCGTACGTACGGGTCTCGTATACGGCGCTA
>CALUXJ010000056.1 GCA_944324725.1 uncultured Acholeplasmatales bacterium | reverse complement strand
TGCAAAAATAAGATATAGCACAAGGAAAAATAAATGATTTTATGTAAATTTATCAGTCATTTAGTGGAATATAGTATTAAGATATATTTAATATAAAAAAGAAAAATATATTAGGTATAAACTCAATTTAAAATCTAAGGAAAGGCGGTAAATTTATGTTAAAAAAATATTACTATAAAAAAGTTTGGGGAAGGATTGGATTTATAGTTAATCTTTCACAAATGATAGAATATAATCTTGCTAATATTCTTGCCTTAAATGAAATTTTATCAGCATTTGATGAAGTAGATTCGATGACTGTTATTGAATATAATGATTTAGTTGATAAAGCAAATAAATGGTATGAATCTTTGATTAGAAGTGAATTAGGCAAAGTCAAAAATTTTATTAAAGAAAGAAAGGTTTTTACAAAAGATTTCCTTGATGAAATAGAATACATACGAGTTAAAAGAAATTATTTTGTTCATCATTTATTTAAAGACGACCTTTTTAGTAAAGAATTTCAAAGTAATCCCAAACATTTTATTCCAAGATTACAAGAGTTGATAAGTAGAATGGTTTTAGTGAATGATAATCTTTGTAATATTTTTGAACGGATGAAAAAAGAAGTAAGACTTATATATTAAATACTTATTTAATGTATTTTCAAAGCTTGTTTTTATAAACATTCTTAATAGATTATCTTACTAATACATATATTTTTAACCCTAATAGTATAACTTAAGTCGAAAATAGTGTACATTTAACTTAGAAAATTTAGATTATTAGTCTTTTCTAGTAGTAAAGTGAAATGTCTAATTATTGTTTGCTTATTCTTCATTTAAAATTACAAAAAATGTAATTTAAAACTTAAATATATTGATTTTAAATTACAAATATTGTAAAATGTAAAAGTAAAGGAGGCTATTTATGAAATATGAATATAGTCCACCGAAACTAAAAGAAAATTATGAAAATGAAAGATATATGAAGAAAAAATATGGTCAGGCCATATCAGATGGAATGATATTTTTACTTGGCATTCTAGATGCTGCCGAAAATGCCTATGATTTAAAATCTATTCCATTTTTATACATGGAACATAAAAAAGGAAATTTAAAAGAATATTATTCAGTATCTTTAGATAAGAAGAAGAGCAAATGGCGAGTTTTGCTTCAAATGCTTGATGAAAATGGGAATGTTTTACTACCAACTGATAATGAAAAAAGCTTTTTGAAAAGCGTTAAGTATGTAAGAGTAAAGGAGCTGAGTGAACATTATGATGAATATTAAAAGATTTCATCCCGGTTTATACATTAAAGAGTCATTGAGTGCCCTAGAAATGACCGCCAAAGAATTTGCAGCTAGAACAGGTATTTCTGAGAGAACTTTATCTGCTATTATTAATGGGAATGGTGATATTACTTTTGATGTTGCTTATAAATTAGCAGCCTATTTTGATAATTCCATTAATTTTTGGACAAATTTACAGAATCAATATAATGTTTATCTCCTTGAACAAAATCAAGAGGCAGAGATAGAAGAGGAATGGAACTTAATTAAAAGTATTAAAAAATATCTACTAGAGGTTAACTACATCTCTTCTACTGATAGTAAAAAAGAAATTGTTCTTAAATGTAGAGAGTTAGCGGGGGTTATTAGTTTATTATTGTTAAATAAAAAAGATTCTTTTGTTTGTCTAAAGGAACAGCATGTAAAGAAGGAATCTGATACTTTCTTACAAAACTTTTGGATTGCATTAGCCCTTAATAAAGCTAGGAAAAAGAATGGTATTGCTTTTGACAAGGAATTATTAATAAATTCTATTGGAGAAATTAGAAGTATGACAATACAAGATCCTACCATTTTTTATCCAAGACTTGAAAAAATATTAAATAATTGTGGTATATCCTTTGTACTATTACCATATTTACCAAAATCTAATATCTATGGAGCTACGAAATGGTTTAGTAGAGATAATGTAATGCTAGCTATTTCTAATAGAGGAGAAAAAGCCGATTTATTTTGGGTTACTTTATTTCATGAAATTTCTCATGTCTTAATGGAACATCGTAGAGAAACCTTAATTAATATGAAGGATAATGTAGATGTTGAGGCTGATAAAATGGCTGCCGATATGTTAATACCTAGTAATCTATGGAAAAAGTTTGTAGATTCTAAAAAATATACAGAGGAGACTATTAGAGATTTTGCTAATAAGGTTGGTGTTCATCCTTGTATTGTCCTTGGTAGACTAAATAAGGAAAAAGAACTACCATATGGTCTTTTTAGTAAGACTTTTAATGTACAATATAAAATTACAATTTCTTAATTTACAAATTCATGTAGATGTTTTTATTAAATATTTAGTAGTGTAAGGTGGTGACTAATTTCTTAATTGTAAAAGTGAAAATATTATTTTAAAATAATAACCATGATATTAAGGTTAATATTTTAATAATTAATAGCCTAAAATAATTTAGAGAAATGTAGTGGTAAATATGAAAAAAAGAATTATATTTATTAGTTTGGCCATCCTATGGATGCTAGTGATTTTTTTGTTTTCGAACCAAACAGGAAATGATTCTGGTGGCTTATCAGATAAAATTGTTCATATTGTAATTAGAGTTATTTATGGTAATGACTTTGCCAATTTTCCATTAGAACGGCAAGAAGCTATTAATAATATTTTTAGCTTTATTGTTAGAAAGCTTGCTCATTTTTCTATTTTTGGTATTTTAGCAACTTTCTATTATTTGGCTTTAGCTAGTTTTAAAGTTAATTACTGGAATTTTATCTATAGTTTAGGTTTAACCTTCATTTATGCTACTATTGATGAGTGGCATCAAAGCTTTGTGGGCGGGAGAACACCAGCTATGTTAGATGTTTTAATTGATACTTTAGGTGGTTTAGCCTTTTTAATAGTTATTTTGATTATTAAAATAATAAAAGAGAGGAAAAATAATTATGTATGTTGATTTACATATTCATAGTTACTATTCAGATGGTACTATGTCTCCAGCAGAAATAATTCAAGAGGCTAAGAGTAAGGGGTTAGACAAAATAGCCATTACTGATCATAACGAGATAAGAGGCCTGCTTGAGGGTTTAAAATTAGAACCTAACTATTTAATACCGGGTGTTGAATTAGATACTTTAGTAGATGGTATTGATACCCATATTCTAGCTTATAATTTTTCCTTAAATGATAAGCACTTCTTAAAGGTAATTGAACAAAATAGATTAATGCTTGAACGTGTCGATGACGAATTAATTACGAAGTTGATTGAGCATAATTATCCCATTAGTTTAGCTGATTATGAAGCCTTTACTTACGATAGAAGAAAAGGTGGTTGGAAAGCATTACAATATTTAATTAAATTAGGAATAATTAGTAGTGTTGAAGATTGTTTTAAATTAATGCAGGAAGTTGGTCATTCGCATGCAGCTGTACCATTTTTACCTGCGCGTGATATGATTGAAGAAATTCATCAAGCTGGTGGTTTAGCTGTTTTAGCCCATCCAGGTAAAACCTTCCCAGAAACTAAAATGAGTTTTTATTTGCAGGAACTATTAAATTGGGGTATTGATGGTATTGAAGCTTATTACCCAGCTCATAGTTATACTATGACTAATTATTACTTAAATTTTGCTAAAGAACATAATTTAATTATAACCTGTGGCTGTGATTGTCATGGTTCTTTTCAAAAGACAAATATTGGGCAAGTGAAGGTAGATATAGCTGAAATTTATATAAATAGTTTAATCAAGTCAAAGTAAATCTTTGGCTTTTTTCTTGCTTTAATTAATACTATATAGTATCATCATGATATGATAAAAATTAAAGATAAAATAAAAAATTTAAACATAGTTATAGGTTGTAAGGTTGGATGTAGATATTGTTATGCAAAAATCAATTGTCAGAGATTTCATTTGACAAAGGATTTTACAGTACCTGAATTTTTTCCTGACAAGTTAAGACTATTTCATACTAAGTTACCAAAGATTTTCCTTTTAACTGGTTTAAGTGATTTAGCATATTGGGATAAAGAATGGTTTAATATGGTTGTCAAAGAAGCACAATTGACACAGGAAAATATTTACTTATTCCTTACCAAAAAACCTGAACTATTAGATATTAAAACAGATTTAGCTAATTTATGGTTTGGGGTGACAGTTACAAGGAAGGAAGAGAAGGAAAAGATTGCTATTTTGCAAGAGCACGTTAAAGCAAAACACTATTTTGTTACCTTTGAGCCAATGTCTAATTATGTGGAAAAATTAAATTTAAAAGGAATTGAGTGGGTTGTAGTAGGAACAGAAACGGGGAATAGAACAGGCAAAATATCTTCAAAACCAAAGTGGATTTTAGGTATAGCTCAACAAGTAACAAGATTTAATATTCCGCTTTTTATGAAAGAAGATGTTTGCCCACATATTATTGCGGAAGAAAACTTAAGGCAGGAATTTCCCCAAGCTTTTATGGAGGTGTTAAATAATGACAAATAGAGAGGGTGGTTTTTTAATTACTAAAATTAAGCAAATAGGCACAAGACGCTTTAATCAAATTTTAAGTAGGGAAAATGTTAAAGCCTTTAATGGTGCCCAAGGCAACATAATTTATGTTTTATGGAACGAAGAAACAGGTTTAAATGAATCGGAAATAGCCAAAAGGACGGGATTAGCTAAAACAACTTTAACTAATATGCTAGCTAAATTAGCTAAAGATGAGCTCATAACTATTAAACAAAGTTGTACTGATAAAAGAAATCTAATAGTTAAATTAACTCCTAAAGCTAAAGCTTTAGAGGAAATCTATCAAAAGGTTAGCAAGGAAGTGGCAGATATCTATTATCAAGGTTTTACAGAAACTGAAATTACTGCATTTGAAAATTATTTAAGAAGAATTCTGGCCAATTTGGAGGTTTAATATGGTAATAAAGGAAATTCAAGTAAAGAACATTTTAACCAAATCTAATTTGCCAATTGCAGGCTATTCTATTAATCCCTATATTGGGTGCAGTCATGCTTGTAAATATTGTTATGCAGCCTTTATGAAACGTTTTACCAAGCATGATGAGCCTTGGGGAAGTTTTGTAGATGTTAAGTATTGGGAACCAATTAAAAATCCGCAGAAGTATGCTGGTAAGACGATGATTATAGGTTCAGTTACAGATGGCTATCTTCCGCAAGAGGCTATCTATAAACGGACTAGAGCCTTTTTACAAGAAATGCAAGGTAGTAATATTAATTTAATCATTACAACTAAATCCGATTTAGTTGTAAGAGATCTAGATTTAATTAAAACATATCCTAATCCTTTAATTGCTTGGTCTATTGACAGTCTAGATGAGAATTTTAAAAAAGAGATGGACCATGCTCCTAGTATTCAAAGAAGAATTGAAGCTCTTAAGACCTGTCATAAGGCCGGAATAAGGACAAGTTGCTTTATTTCACCAATATTTCCTGGTATTACCGATGTTGAGGGCATTATTGATAAAATAGCGCCGTATTGCCAATATATTTGGTTAGAAAACCTTAATTTAAGAGGTGGTTTTAAGAAAGATATTTTAGATTATATTAAAAATAATTATCCGAAATTAGAAGAGTTATATCAAGAAATATACAATAAAAACAATTTAACTTATTGGGAAAAGCTTAGCCAAGAAATAGAAGAATATACTAAGCAAAAGGGCTATTCTTATGTTATAGATAAAGAACCATTCTTAGATAAGATTTATGCGTTACCAATTATAATTAACTATTTTTATCATACGCAAATAAAACAAAGTGCCAAGAAAGTATAAAGAAATGTTATAAGCTGATATAACTAATAAAGATTAGACATCTTAATATATTTGTCTTAAAATTAATGTAAGAATATTGAGGTGAAATTTATGAAAGTTTTATTAATTAATGGTAGTACAGTTTTGCATGGTTGTGTTTACCGGGCTTTAACTGAAATGGCCACAACCTTTGCTAAAGAAAATGTCGAAACAGAAATTGTTGAATTAGGTCCAATAGCCTATCATGATTGTATAGGCTGCTATAAATGTCAAGCTACTAATAAATGTGTGTTTGATGATAAAGTTAATGAAGTATTAACTAAGGTAAAAGACTGTGATGGGGTTGTTTTTGGCAGCCCTGTTTACTATTCCCATGCTAGTGGAACAATTTTATCATTTTTAGATCGTTTATTTATGGCAGGTAAAAGTGTATTTGCACGCAAAGTAGGTGCTAATATTGTCACTTTAAGAAGAGCTGGTTCGACACATAGCTTAGCAGATCTAAACCAATATATGCTGATTTCTAATATGTATTTAGTAGGTTCTTCTTATTGGAATATGGTTCATGGGAATACCAAAGAAGAAATAGAACAAGATTTAGAGGGGCTACAAACCATGCGTAATCTAGCTAAAAATATGACTTATCTTATGAAAGCTTTAGCACTTAGTAAGGATAAACTTGAAGTTTGTCAACTTGAATCAGGTACTAAAACTAATTTTATTAGGTAATAGTTATGCAATTTATTAATTGTGATCCTTCAAATCCGGAATTTAAGTTAATTCAAGATAAAGGTCAAAGACTAGCTTTAGCCTTAAATGCTTTGCCAATTGAAAAGCTAGAAGAAAGAGCTAAAATAATTAAGGAACTTTTCTTAGAGGTAGGTAAAGAGGTTAAAATATATTCACCATTGCGAGTAGATTTAGGTAAAAATATTAGTATTGGTGATTATTCTTTAATTAATCAAAATTGTACCTTACTTGATACAGGTTCAATTCAAATTGGTAGACGGGTTTTAATTGGCCCGGATGTTAAAATGTACACAGCTACTCATAGCTTAAATCCCATAGAGCGCTATGAAAAACAAAACGATGGTAGTTATTTTATCCAAACAAGTGCTAAAGGAATTGTAATAGAGGATGATGTTTGGGTTGGTGGTGGAAGTATTATTTTACCAGGTGTAACCATTGGTCAAGGTAGTATTATCGGAGCTGGTAGTGTGGTTACCAAAGACGTACCAAGCTATACAATTGTTGCGGGAAATCCAGCTCAGTTTATCAAGAAAGTCCTCTAATTAAGATATTTATTGATTTACCATATAAAAGCAATTTATAAACTATTAATTGTTTTTATATGGTATTTTTTTATCTTTTCCTTAAATAATTTTATTTTCATTGACTTTCATTAGGGTTTATTCTATAAATAAATTAAGAAAGGTGGTTTTAAGTATATGAAAAAAAGTAAAATTATACTTACAAGTTTTTTGACGATGCTAGCTATAATTTTCCTAGTTGCTTGTTCAAATGATAGTGGTGGTAACACACCAAAATCCTATTCAATTACAGCATCCGAAGGAAGTAATTATAAGCTTGAGAACTTACCAGAAGAGGCTTTAGCTGGTGAAAGTGTTAGCTTCAGTGTTGAAAGCACTAGTGTTTTTTATGAAGTTGCCAGTGTTAATGCTAACGATGAAACTTTAAGTCCTAATGGTAGACTTTACACATTTATGATGCCAGAAGAAGATGTTGCGATAACAGTTACAATGTCTGAGGTTTCTGAATATGATAATCCTGATGATAAATTAAGCTGGGCTAGAAATATCTCTAAAGTTATTTCAGCTGCTAGTGCGGAGGATAAAACTGTTAGCTGGGATGTATCGCAAAATCTTAACTTTAATTTTGGCATTTCCTCTAGCAATTATGTTACTTCAATTAATGCAACTATTGAATCATCAAATGAAGATGTAATTCCTAATGACGCTATTACTTTTGTTAAACGAACAGCTAGTTCATCTAATGTAATTACGGGTGGTTATCTAAAGATTGATTTAAAAAAGGTTAATCCAGGTGAAACCTTGTTATATGTTAATTTAAAACCAAACAATAGTAGTTTAGGAACTTTAATTACAAAATTTAAAGTAGTTGAATACGGCACAATAGAGCTTGAAACTATGCCAGTAACTTTAGAAATTGATAATAACTCTGATTATGATTTAACTGATCTTTTCCTAAATATTAGAGATGAAAATTATGTTTATGGTAGTCAAGGTAAGCAAACTCAAACAATCTATTTAAAAGACATTGTCGATAATAAGATTAGTTTTGATTATATAGTTGGTCATAGTTATTTCCTAAGCTGTGGTATTAATGATGGCACAGGCAACTCTTTAAATATTAATGATTGGGTTGGTAGTGGTTCTTCATCATCTGGCTATAATCAAATTAAAAATAATATTTTAACACTATTAACAAGTGGTGTTACGGCAGAAATAACAATTACAGATTAAAAATTCGGGCTTTTGGCCCGTTTTTTTTATATGTGTGCCGGGCATGGCATTAATCTAGTAGGTGAAAGTCCTACCACGGGTATTTACCGCCAAGTGTAGTGAACCC
>CALUXJ010000055.1 GCA_944324725.1 uncultured Acholeplasmatales bacterium | reverse complement strand
AAGACCAGACCTTTTGGTTAAATCTTTAATCGGGTTTTATTTTTTATAGACTGTTTATTATTTCACAGCCCCTTTAATTAAAAAAGTCTTAAAGACCTATTATTATTTAGCTAAAATAAATTGCCTAAATTTTTCCATTTCATCGTAATCCTTAAACGTTGCCATAAAGGCCTCTTGACCCATCGCAGCGCTTAGAATTTCTGGCATTCGTTCATGCATCTTAATATTATCATGATACTTATATAAAATACTAGCGGTGGAATTAAGATAATTAAAGCGATCACGTCTGCCAACGTAAACACAATAATATTTATCTTTGTTTAAGTCGACTTTAGTAGCGTTAAAGCACATTACATCGGCCCAAATTTTATAAGTATCAACTGACCCAGCAAAATTAATCATATCTGGCGTGTAACCACCAGGTGGACGCATATTAACTTCTAGGGCTACAACATCACCAATGCTACCAAGTCCTGGTTTATCTTTTGTTAAACGGAAAAATTCTAAGTGAAAATAACGCTTTTGAATGTTGAAAGCCTTAAGAACGGCTTGACCATATTCATAAACATCACGAGGAACCTCTTTATTGACGTAATAAGTAACCTCTAGGTTCTCATTAACTATATCCATAATAGAAGGAGGGAAAATCTCATTGTCACAATAAACAACATTGGAATTTTCATCACATATTCCATCAAAAGAAATTATATTTCCTTCAATAAACTCTTCTAATAGGTATGGAACTGTGTAATGGTGGTTATGAAAACGTACTAAATCATCATAACATTTAATTTTAAAAGTCTCTGCTGCCCCAACACCAACGTCTGGTTTAGCAACAACAGGATAACCAACCTGTTCAATAAAAGCTAAATCATTTTCAAGGGTAGAACTAAATTTGTATCTAGCACAGGGAACATGGGCTTTCTCATAGTATTTTTTCATTTTTGACTTAGAAGTAAATTCAACAACATTCTTAAGTTTCGGCCCCCAAATATTAAAGTCTTCTCGCAAGTGTGCATCTTGTCGTAACCAGTATTCATTATTTGATTCTAAATAATCTATTTTACCATATTTAAAAGCAAAAAAAGCGACTGCTTTATATACCTCATCATAGTTTTCCATATTAGAAAGATAATAATATTCGGTTAAGGCATCTTTGCATTCATTACTTAAAGAATTATAGGGAGTATCACCTATTCCAAGCACATTAACTCCGTTGTCTTTTAATTGCTGACAAAAGCGATAATAGGTTTTAGGAAAAGCTGGTGAAATAAAAATAAAATTCATGCTAACGTCTCCTTTCCTAAATTATAGCACATTATTGTTTAATATTAAATAATCTTTACTATATTTTATATACTTGCATAAAATTAGCAATATGTTATATAATAGAAGGAAATATCAATGATTGATGTTTATAGTTAAAAAAAGAGGTGATTAATATGCTGAGTAAGAAAGAAATAGAGCAAATCTTACTAGAGGCTTGTAAAACAGGTGCTGACTTTGCCGAGTTGTACTTAGAAGATACAAAGGATGCAACTATTAGAATGACTAAGGATAAGGTAGATAGTATGACTAATTCTAGTCTTTATGGTGCTGGTCTAAGACTATTAAAAGGAATAGATGAGACATATGGTTATACTAACGATGTCACATTAATGGGGCTAATTAAATTAGCTAGACAATTAAATGCTTTTTATAGTGCTGAACCTACAATTAGTTCGGTCAGTTTATCTGATGAAAGTGTCAATTATCATACAATTATACCTAAACTTTCAATTGATGACTCATTAGATGTTAAAATTAAATATCTAAAAGAGTTAAATGAAGGAGCATTAGGCTATGATAAATCTATAGTCCAAAGTATTGCTAATGTATGGGAACATGTACAACACGTAACTGTTGCCAATACAAAAGGTATATTTAAGCATGATACACGTAATAACATACGCTATGCTATTTCTGTTGTAGCCCAAAATGAAAATGGTAAACAAAGTGGAAGCTGCAATTATGGTGGTAACTTTGGTCTAGAGGCATATGAACATTTTGATTTTTATAAACTAGGAGCTAAGGCGAGCGCTCAAGCAGTAACGATGCTTAACGCACCTCAAATCAAGGGTGGCGTTTATGATGTTGTCATTAATAATGATTTTGGTGGGGTTATTTTCCACGAGGCTTGTGGTCATGCTTTAGAGGCCAGTTCAGTAGCTAGAGGCTTATCTGTTTTTGCCGGCAAATTAGGTCAAAAAATTGCTGCTGATTGCGTAACTGCTATTGATGATGGTACTATTCCTAATGAATGGGGTAGCTTAAATATCGATGATGAAGGTCATGCTACGCAAAAAAATGTGTTAATAGAAAATGGTATATTAAAATCTTATATGGTGGACTATAAGAATTCACTTATAATGCACACTGCTCCAACAGGTTCAGGAAGACGGCAAAGTTATCGCTTTAAACCAACATCTAGAATGACAAACACTTATATTGCAAATGGTAAATCTAGTTTTGATGAAATCATTAAAGCAACTAAATATGGCTTATTTGCAAAAGAATTAGGCGGTGGTTCTGTTAATCCAGCTACTGGTGAATACAATTTTGCCGTCAATGAAGGTTATTTAATTGAAGATGGTAAGATAACGACTCCAGTTCGAGGAGCTACTCTTATTGGTAAGGGTAATGAAACATTATTAAACATTGATATGGTGGGTAATAATCAAACATTAGCTTACGGTATGTGTGGTTCTAGTTCAGGTTCAATTCCAGCCTGTGTTGGTCAACCAACAATTAGAGTTAGAAACATGACAGTTGGTGGAAATGGAGGTAAGGAATAATGAATTACGATTTACTTAAAAAAACAGCTCAAGCTGCTGGTATACATGAAATAGAGCTTTATACAAAGATGGAAAAGCGATTAGATATCTCTGTTTTTGATGAAGAAGTATCCGAAAAAACAGAAAGTGAAACGAAGGTTTTTTGTATTAGAGGTGTTTATAACAATCAGCTTGTCACCGTTTATACGGAAAAAGATAGTGATGATGAGATAGCTAATGTCATTAAACAAATCCAAACTAATGCTAAATATTTAGCTAACACAGATCCTTACTATATTTTTGGTGGCGATAAGGAATATTACGATATAGAAGCAGCTGAAACAGATTTCTTAACCGTTTCAACTCCAAAGAAAATTGAGCTACTCTTAAATATTACTAAAGAACTCAAAAAGCAAACAAGTAAGTATTTTCATGGTGAAGCTAACTACGAAGAAGTAGAAGGCGAGATAAGCATTATAAATAGTAATGGTTTAGATGTTAGAAAAACTTATAGTTATGCCGTTATTGTTGGAGAAATAGTCGTTTCTGATCAAAAGGAAATGCAAGTTGCATATAAGATTAAATACGTAAAGAAACTGGCAGATTTTGATTTGGTCGATTTTGCAAGTAAAATTGTAGAAGATGCTACAAGTAAATTAGGAGCGAAAGCAATTAAGTCTGGTAGCTATAAAGTGGTATTACAAAATAATGTTGTAGCTAGTTTAATGCGCGCTTTTATAGGTAATTTTGCTGCTGATAAGGTTAAACGTAAGTTGTCTTTTTTAGAAAATAAAATTAATGAACCTGTATTTGGTACAAATATTACTTTAATTGATGATCCGTTCTATAAAGATGCTCCAGTATGTGATAGCTTTGATGATGAGGGTGTTGCAACTTCAATGCACGAAGTTGTTAAAGATGGTGTTCTTTTGACATACCTACACAATCTATCTACAGCTAGTGAATTTAAGACTAAATCAACGGGTAATGGTTTTAAACCATCAGCTAGTTCACCTGTTGAAATAGAGCCAACTAATTTTTGCCTAAAACCTGGTAATGCTACAATTGAAGAACTATATAAGGAAGTAGGTAATGGTGTATTAATTACTAATGTAACAGGCTTACATGCAGGTGTTAATAGCATTAGTGGTGATTTTAATTTACAATGTTCTGGTTATTTAATTGAAAATGGCTTGAAAGGTAAGGCTGTTACGCTAATTGTTTTATCTGGTAAATTTCAAGATATGCTTAATAATGTTATTCGCATTGCCAATGATGTAGACTATTTTAATGGAATGGTTATGCCATCAATTTACGTTAAATCAATGAATATTTCAGGTGTATAAAATGAAGAAAAAGAAAAAAGTAGAAATTGAAGTTAAAGCTACTCCAGAAGTGGAAGTTAAAAGTAGTTTAACTAACCCGATGCAAGGGGTAAAGTTTTGGCTCTTTACAATAGGGGCTGCTTTATTATTAGTAATGGGTATTTGGATTTTAGTAGATAAGAACTTTGGAGCAAGCTTGGCAGTAGCCTTCACAGGAATTGTCATTATTTTATTTGGTTTAGTGAGAATTATCCCTTTGGTTAAGTCTCGTAAGACTGGTTCAGCCAAAGCCATTACTACTATTGAAATAGTAATTAATCTTGCATTAGGTGTTTTCCTAATTTATGGTGCAATTGAATTAAGAAAAAATAGTACTATAGGTAATTTTATTAGTGATTATTATCGTTATTTTTTAGGCTTTGTATTCTATGCTAAAGGTATTTTTTACTTTATTAATTCTAGTTTATTAAAAGAAGAAACTAATAAATTAGAATTTTGGCTTCATATTGTAATTATTACGATTGCGGTAGTTATTTTTGCTACTAACTTTGATGCGACAAACCTTGCTATTTTAATAGCTATTTTAGCTTTGTTATGCGCAGTTTTCTTAGTCGGAATGTCAGGTGGTTCATACTATAATTATCGTAAAACCCTAAATAAGAAGCCAAAAAAGGAAAAGAATAAAGAATCTGAAAAAGATATTAAAGATGAGCCTTCTGAAGAGGAAATTATCTTGCCTCATGATGAAACAAATAAAAATGAGGAAACTTATGTAAATTAGAGTGATGTTATGTCACTCTTTTTGCTTTTATGTTTGTCTTTCTAAAATAACTTTTGCAATTTAAAATATTATGTGTTATAATTTACTTCGTATGAAAGGAAGATTATGATGATTACTGAAAAATTAGATCATAGCCGTATTAAGGCTACATTTGATGTAACAAAAGAAGAATTTGAAACTGCTCTAGATTATTCATTTAAGAAAAATAACGAAAAAGTTACTATTAAGGGCTTTAGAAAAGGTAAAGCTCCACGTGATATGTTCGAAAAAATTTATGGCGTTGAAGCTTTATACGAAGATGCACTTGATTACATTCTAAATAATAAGTTAATGGAAATCTATAAAGATGAGACTTTAAATAAGCAATTTGTTGGGGGCATTGTTCCAGAAATTGCGAATGATGAAAAGGTTGAACGTGGTCATGACTTCAAGGTATCTTTAATATTCGATGTTAGACCTGAATTTAATTTACCACAATATAAGGGTGTTGAAATTAAGGAAGCTGATACAACTGTTACAGCTGAAGATGTACAAAATGCTATTAACAATTTATTAAAACCAAAAGCAAAGAAAGAACCTAAAGAAGATAAGACAATTGCTTTAGGTGATATAGCTAAGTTTGATTTCAAAGGTTATGTTAATGACGAAGCATTCGCTGGTGGAGAGGCTAACGATTATGAATTAAAGATTGGTTCTAATCAATTCATTCCTGGCTTTGAATCACAAATGGTTGGTATGAAGGAAGGCGAAACTAAAGATGTTATCGTTACTTTCCCAGAAAACTATGGCGCAGCTGAATTAGCTGGTAAAGAAGCAAAGTTTGTTGTTAAAGTTAACCAAGTATTTACCGAAGTATTACCAGAATTAACAGAAGACTTTATTAAGACTTTAAATATTAAAGATGTAAATACTAAAGAAGAATTAGAAGCATATGAAGAAAAAGAATTAAAATCTCGTAAAGAAGTTGCTGAAAAGGATCGTCAAACTAACGAAATCATTAACAAGATTTTAGATAATACTGTAATTGATATGCCAGAAAGTATGATTAATGAACGTGTTAACGCTATGCGTAAACAATATGAAGACCAAGCAAAGCGTTATAACATTCCTTTTGAGACTTTCCTATCTTTAATGGGAACAAATAAAGAAAAGTTTGAAGCTGAAACTTTAGAACAAGGCAAACGTAACGCTATCTTCACGGAAGTAGTTTCTAAGATTATTGAAGTTGAAAAACTAGAACCAAAAGAAGAAGATATTAAAAAGGCGCTAGGTATAACAGAAGAGAACAATAAAAAGGTTTCTCCTGAAGAATATCAAAGAGCTTATTCTAATTTAGCTTACGATAATATTGTTAAGTTCTTATTGGATAATGCCGTTTATACAAAATAAATTTAAGGACCTTTTGAGGTCCTTTTATTTTAAAAAAACATATTTTAACATATTTTGGCAAATCACTTGCATTAGTGCCAAAAGATGATATAATATATCAACGTAGGGCCTAGTGCCCTAAAATTGTGGAAAGGAGAAATCAACAATAGTTGATGTGTTGAAGTTATGGATGAACAAAACAAACTAATTTTACCTGCTATTGCCATTAGAGGTTTAGTTCCACTTCCTAATGTTGATTTTCGCATTGAAGTAGGCCGTGATATTTCTATCAATGCTCTAGAAGAGGCTGAAAAAATGTATGGTGGTAATGTTCTTTTAGTTATTCAAAAAGATCCTAATGTAATGGATGTTACCCCGGAAAATCTTTATCCAATAGGGACTTTAGCGAAGATTCAATTAAAACTAAAGATGCCGAGTGGTAATTACAAGGTGAAATTCAAGGTTACTGATCGTATAAAAATAAATGAGTATACATCTTTTAGTCCTTATTTAGTGGCTGAATATCAAAAAGTTCAGTCAATTAACTTAGGTGATGAAGAAGAATTAGCTCTAGTTAGACGAGTACTAGATTTATTCCAAAAAGAAGGTAAGACTTTTTTAGTTGCCCCGGAAGAAGTTTCTCGTCTTTTGCAGTCTGGCTTAACAACTGAGCAAACGGCTGATGTTATGGCAGCTTATCTAAAATCAGCTGATAAATATAAATATCTAGAAGAAATTTCAGTTTCTAGACGTTTAGAAATGCTGATTGAGGATGCAGCTAAAGAGAAAAAAATCATTGAAATCGAAAATAAGATTAATGAAGATGTCAAAAAATCAATTGACGAAAGTCAAAAAGAGTATTATTTAAGAGAAAAAATGAAAGCTATTCAAACTGAACTAGGTGATAAAGCTAGACAGGATGAAGAAGTTGAAGAGTTGCGTAAACAAATAGCCGCAGCTAAAATGCCTAAACGGATTGAAGAAAAGGCATATAAGGAATTAGAACGCTATGCCAACACTAATAATCAGATGGCTGAATCTGGAATAATCCGTTCTTACTTAGACTTTTTAATTAATTTACCTTGGTATAAGGTAACGGAAGATACAAATGATTTAAAAGCCGTTGAAAAGGCTCTAGATAAAAATCACTATGGTCTTAAGAAGGTTAAAGAAAGAATTGTGGAATATTTAGCCGTTAAAATGATGACAGGCAAAAACCCATCAACCATTCTTTGCTTTGCTGGTCCTCCTGGAGTTGGTAAAACAAGTTTAGCTAAATCTATCGCTGAAGCTTTGGGAAGAAACTTTATTAAGCAAAGTTTAGGTGGTGTCCGTGACGAATCTGAAATAAGAGGTCATAGGAGAACCTATGTTGGTGCTTTACCAGGCCGAATTTTAAAAGCTATGAAGGATGCAGGAACCATTAATCCAGTCTTCCTATTAGATGAAATTGATAAAATGGCTTCTGATTATCGTGGTGATCCGGCTGCCGCTATGCTTGAGGTTTTAGATCCAGAACAAAATTCTAATTTCTCTGATAACTATTTAGAAGAACCATATGATTTATCACAAGTTATGTTCATTACAACGGCTAATAGCTTAGAAGATATACCAGCTCCGTTACGTGATAGAATGGAAATCATTGAATTATCTAGCTATACAGAGTATGAAAAGTTTAATATTGCTTTCAAGCATCTTTTACCTAAAGAATTAAAGAATCATGGTCTAACTAATGAACAATTAGAAATTACAGATGCTGCAATGTATAAAATTATTCAAGGTTATACTCGTGAGGCTGGTGTACGTGAATTAGACAGGTTAATATCTGCAATTTGTCGTAAAACAGTTAAAGATATTTTAATTGATCACAAAGAAAAGACGGTAATAACACCTGAAAATCTAGCTGATTATTTAGGTAAAGTAAGATACTTCAACAATGAAGGTCGTAATGAAAGTCAAATTGGTATTGTTACGGGTTTAGCATATACGCAATTTGGTGGTGATACTCTTGATATAGAAGTAACTACTTACCCAGGTAAAGGTGGTCTAATTTTAACAGGTAAGCTTGGTGATGTTATGAAGGAATCAGCCCAAGCTGGTCTATCTTACGTCAAAGCTCATGCTAAAGAGTTAGGCATTGATGGAGTAGATTTTAGTACAATCGATATTCACATTCATGTTCCTGAAGGTGCTGTTCCAAAAGACGGACCATCTGCAGGGGTCACATTAACCACTGCTTTAGTTAGTGCACTATCAAATCGTCCTGTACCAGCCAATATAGGTATGACTGGCGAAATTACTTTGCGTGGTAGTGTTCTACCAATTGGTGGTTTACGAGAAAAGTCAATTGCCGCTGTTAGAACTGGCTTAAAGAAAATCTATATTCCAGAAGAAAATGAACGGGATTTAGATGAAGTTCCTGAAGAAGTTAAGGAAAAGCTGCAAATTGTTCCTGTGAAAAATATTGCAGAATTATTACATAATATCTTTTAAATAAGCGAAAATTTAGGTGTAGCATTAAGCTATACCTATTTTTTTAATGTATACAAAAAAGAGACTCAATAAAGTCTCTTTTTGTATATGTGTGCCGGGCATGGCATTAATCTAGTAGGTGAAAGTCCTACCACGGGTATTTACCGCCAAGTGTAGTG
>CALUXJ010000054.1 GCA_944324725.1 uncultured Acholeplasmatales bacterium | reverse complement strand
AGTTCAATGATTTTTTGTATTCTAGGTATTAATATAAAAAATAACTACCTACCTACCTCAGTTTGGAAAGAGGCAATTTAGCATAGTTTTATAAGACTATGCTTTTTTATTGTTAAAATATGAAAAAAGTCTTAAGCTATGTTAAATAGTTAAGACTGAATTTTTTAATTATTGATATTCATGGCTTCTTTTAATTTAGTTTCAATTTCCGCCAAAATTTCCGGGTTATCATTTAAGAAACGTTTAGCAGCTTCTTTACCTTGACCTATTTTATTATCGTTATAACTAAACCAAGCTCCGGCTTTTTTGATGATTTCATAGGTCACACCTAAATCAACAACCTCAGATAGATGCGAAATACCTTGACCATAAATAATGTCAACCTCAGCCGTCTTAAATGGCGGAGCTACCTTATTTTTAACCACCTTTACAACCGTTTTATTACCAATTATATTAGTGCCATCTTTAATTTGCTCACTTCTTCTAATATCTAAGCGAATAGACGAATAAAACTTTAATGCTCTACCACCTGTTGTTGTTTCAGGGTTTCCAAACATTACACCAACTTTTTCTCTAATTTGATTAATAAAGATAGCAACACAATTAGTTTTAGCTATAATACCTGAAAGCATACGCATAGCTTGGCTCATCAAACGGGCATGAAGACCAACATGGCTATCACCCATATCACCATTTAGTTCGGCTTCTGGTACTAAAGCTGCTACACTATCCACAACTATTAAATCAACACTGCCGGACTTAATTAAAGCTTCCGCAATTTCTAGAGCTTGTTCACCTGAATTAGGTTGGGATAAGAGAAGATTATCAATATCAACCCCTAAAGCCTTAGCATAGATAGGGTCTAGAGCATTTTCTGCATCAATAAAGGCTGCATAGCCCCCTTCTTTTTGCACGCTAGCTATGGCGTGAAGGGCAAAAGTTGTCTTACCAGATGACTCTGGGCCAAATATTTCAATAATTCTTCCTCTTGGATAGCCACCAACCCCTAAAGCTTTATCAAGAGCGTAAGATCCAGAGGGAATAACATCATATTTTTCTTTTACCTTGTCACCTAAACGCATTATAGAACCTTTACCAAAATCTTTTTCGATAGATTTTAGAGCTTGTTCTAGGGCTTGCTCCCTGTTATCTGCCATAATTTAATCACCTCGTATATATATAGTCATTTTTTTCTGTTTTTTTAAATAGATTCTAAAATTTCTTTGCGGTTTTTATAAAAATATTCAACCCCTGAAATAATGGTCAATAAACAAGCTAAATAAATCAAAGCTTGACCTAAATAGAAAACAACAATATGGGCATGACTGAAAAACATAACAATAATAGCAAGCATTGTACAAGCTGTTTTATATTTACCCATTTTAGCAGCAGCAATTACAACCTGCTTATCAGCCATAACCATTCTTATGCCGGATACCATAAATTCCCTAATTAGAATTATAACAAAAACCCAAAGAGGCAACAAGCCATCTGCTAAAAAGATTGACATGGCCGTAAAGGTTAGCATTTTGTCAGCTAAAGGGTCAGCAAACTTGCCAAAGGTTGTTACTAGATTTCTACTTCTAGCAATATAACCATCTAAAAAGTCTGTAATACTAGCGATCGCAAATAAGATAACCTCTACAAAATACAAAATACTTACTTCGGCAAAAAGATAGTTATCCTTTAAGTAAGGTATAAAATATAAAATTACCATCACTGGTATTATCAAAATTCGTAACATTGTTAATTTATTTGGTAGTGTCATAATCTAAAACCTCCGAGTTATTATATCATAAAGGAAGAAATTTTAACATCTTTTTTATTATTTTATTGCATGTAAAACTTCTTTTTGCTATAATTAATAAGCGTTATAGCTAACGGAGGTGAAACCATGGCAAATATTAAACAACAAATTAAAAGAGTTAAAACAAATGAAAAGAGCAGATTAGCTAATGCTTCTTACAAATCAAAATTAAAAACTACATTAAAAGATGTACACGCTGCTGTTGCTACTAAAGATTTAGCTCAAGCTGAAGCTGCATTAACTGTTGCATACCAAGCTTTAGATAAAGCTCTAGCTAAAAAAATCGTTCACAAGAACTACGTAGCTCGTAACAAAGCTAAATTAGCAGCTGCTGTTAATACTTTACGATAAAAAAAGACTTTTAAAAGTCTTTTTTTATTTTTATAAACTTAATAAATATGTACTAAAGGCAACCTTTGGATTTAAGGTACCTTTTTTTATGCCATATTCTAAATCATTTAATTTACTTATTGCTCGTTTCAAACTCTTACTAGAAGTGTTTTTAGCTTCTTGTAGCATGTAGTAAGCTCTACCTAATTTAACTTTATATAGTTCTGCCAAATCATTTTGGGTATAGCCAGCACCAATTAAAATATTATTATTATACATTTCCTGAAATTTATTTAATAATAAACCAATTAAATAAGTAATAGAAATGTTATTTTTTTCTAAATCCTGATAAATTAAATATGCTTTTAGACTATCCCTTTGAATGACTGCATTAGATAATTCATAAACATTGTCCTCTAAAGGTGGCTCTAATAAAGCATTAACATCGGCTTCTGTAATATTTTTCTCTGTAATCTTATAAGTCATTAGCTCTTGCAATATATTTTTTAAAAGGGTAAGATCTTCTCCATATGTCAGTAATAGTGATAAGGCCACTTCACTAATGGTATAGCCCTGCTTTTCTAACATAGTGCGTAAATATTCTTCATTACTCTGCTTAATAGCTGTTAAGTCATAATAAACGCATAATGTTTTTAAATCCTTAAAATCTGGAAAATTAATATTACTGAAAACCAAAATTAAAACACTAAAGCTTGCTGGATTTCCTAAATAATTAATAAAATGGCGATAGTAGTCACTACTTAATTTGAATATTTGTTCACTATCTTTAATTACTATACATTTATTACTATTTAAAAAAGTTGGGGTATTTAATTCACCTAAAATTTGCCCAATGCCATCATCCTTAATACTCCTATTTTCAATAGTTGTATCAGCAGGAAAATTAACTAGAATTTCATTTATTTTATCTTCAATTAAAGATAAATCTGTAGCATATAATAAGAAATTACGTGATTCCATGTTACTCACCTTTTCTATTATACCATATTTTTATGATATGTCTTTATTTTATTAGGTAAAATTGTGATATTGCCTCCCTGATAAGTTAAGTAAAGAGAACATATATTTTCTAATCTTTCTACGACTGTTGGGTTAGGAAATCCGTATTTATTTTCGTAGCCTACTGAAATAATAGCAATTTCCGGTCGTGCCTTTTCTAAAAAATCTATACTACTTGAAGTATCAGAACCATGATGGGCAACCTTAAGAAGATATACCTTATTGATATAATTTAAAATATCATATTCAACCGTTTGGGAAATATCACCGGTAAAGAGAAAAGTTTTACTCATAATACTAACTTCAAGTAACAAAGAATTATCATTTACACTAGTATATTCCTTAAGTCCTGAAATTACTCGTATCGTACTTGTTCCTATTCTTAACATTTGACCAAAAGTTAAAGGTATAAAGGATGTACTAGTTGTTTGATAAGTTGGAGTAATTTCATCGTATAGCGAAAAATAAACATTTTCCACCTCAATATTAGCTAATATTTCTGCTAGATCACCTAAATGATCACTATCACTATGGCTAATAAATATACTATCTAAATGACCAATTCCCCGTTTTTTTAAATAATCATACGCATTATAACAATCAATTAGATAGGACTTATTATTAGCCTTTATGTAACAAGCATCCCCCTGGCCGACATCTAAAAATACAACTTTTTTTATGATATGTCTTTATTTTATTAGGTAAAATTGTGATATTGCCTCCCTGATAAGTTAAGTAAAGAGAACATATATTTTCTAATCTTTCTACGACTGTTGGGTTAGGAAATCCGTATTTATTTTCGTAGCCTACTGAAATAATAGCAATTTCCGGTCGTGCCTTTTCTAAAAAATCTATACTACTTGAAGTATCAGAACCATGATGGGCAACCTTAAGAAGATATACCTTATTGATATAATTTAAAATATCATATTCAACCGTTTGGGAAATATCACCGGTAAAGAGAAAAGTTTTACTCATAATACTAACTTCAAGTAACAAAGAATTATCATTTACACTAGTATATTCCTTAAGTCCTGAAATTACTCGTATCGTACTTGTTCCTATTCTTAACATTTGACCAAAAGTTAAAGGTATAAAGGATGTACTAGTTGTTTGATAAGTTGGAGTAATTTCATCGTATAGCGAAAAATAAACATTTTCCACCTCAATATTAGCTAATATTTCTGCTAGATCACCTAAATGATCACTATCACTATGGCTAATAAATATACTATCTAAATGACCAATTCCCCGTTTTTTTAAATAATCATACGCATTATAACAATCAATTAGATAGGACTTATTATTAGCCTTTATGTAACAAGCATCCCCCTGGCCGACATCTAAAAATACAACTTCTTCCTTTATTAGCTTGGGTTCTAAATAATAAATAGCTAAAAGTGTGAAGATAATACTTACTACAAATAGCTTGGGCTTTTTTCTGCTTATTTGGACTAATAATAAGATTAAAAGCAAGTAATAGATTATTTTAAAATAATTATTCATATAAGGAAAATTGATAGTTAAACTATTGGAAAAAAGCAATAATATTTTATCAAAACCAGTAATGATAAATATCAAATAATCGCTTAATACGGGGAAAATCAAAAAAATGAAGTTAATTGGTATAATAATAGTAGAAACAACATCCACAAATAAAAACGAGCCAAGTGACCAAATTGAAAGCGTGTTGTTAACCTGCGTAATAAAAGGAAAACTTATAGCTAAAAACAATAAACCTTCCTTTATCTGTCTTTGCCAAGCATTACCCTTGCTGATAAAATCTCGTTTATAAAGCATTATAAAACTTGCTAATTGACTAAAGACAAATCCTAAATTAAATATACTTAAGGGTTTAAGTAAAAGAATTAAAAAAGTCAAACTATAAAGGTCTAAATCCGTAAAACCCAATTTTAATCTTTCCCTAATCGTTTTTCCTAGTAAATATAGATATGCCCGTAAAATTGAAAGACTTGCTCCACACAATAAAGTATAGAAAAACAATATAATTAAAGTTAGATTTTCGGACGCAATATACTTTTTACATAGCTGAAAAATGAGAAAAAAAACCACTTTGTAAATTAATAACAGGTGAAAACCACTTAATGCTAAAATATGGAGCATATTAAGCTTAGCATAAGTTGTCGTATCTTCTAAAATGTTCTCTCCTAAAACAAGACAGCTAAATAAAGGAAAATATCTTTCATTTATTTTTTCTTCGTAATAACTTAGAATTAATTTACGTAGACGATTAAAGCTAAAAATACTTAATTTTATTTCATATGTCTCTATTTGATAAATAGCACTTAAGCTTTGTCCCCGTAAAAAATATTTTGTTGAAAAATCACCAGCATATGCGGGTTCTAAATAAGTTTCTAAGCTCCCTTTGACAAATATAATATCCCCAGGTTTTACCGTGATAGGGGTATATGATAAATATTTACGACCTAGATAATAAAAGGTAAAATAATTTTTTTTGACATCGCTAACATAAGCTAGACCATTTATTTCCTGTTTACTACTCGGATAAAGGTAAAACCATAATATAAAATAAAAATATAATATTAATAATAAAGTGATGCCTTTTAAACCTATTAAACGATAATGCCATAAGATATACCAATAAATAATCAGCAAAATTATTCCTAACCAATTAATTAAAGAAATGGCCAGTAAAACCATGCCGATTACTAAATAATGTAATTTACCGGAGTATTGCCTGCTTTTTAATATTATATTGGTCAGTTGCATTGTTGATACCCACTACGGAAAAAAAGGTATTCCAATCCATGAAGCCACCATTAGTTTCTCGATATTCTATTATTTTATTAACCCGACTTGAGCCAATTTCTGGTAAACTATCTAATTCCTCTACGGTTGCTGTTTGTATGATTATAGGATTGGCTACTACTTGTTCAAAATTAATTATGAGTCCATCTCTAATTGTAAAATCTAGATATATCGTATTATCATATAGATCAAATAAAGTTAAGACCTCATCTAAGGTAATATCTTCCGGCACCTTGTACTTACCAGGACGTTTTACATTACCAACTCCCTCAATCGTGATGTATTTTACTTCCTTATATTCATTAGTGACTTTTTCTTGCGGTTGATTTAAATAAAATAATGCACAAATAATTACAATTACAGCAATAAAAAAGACTTTTTTCATACCCTATCTACTCCTTTCATTAATAAATAGGCAAAAAGTCTTATTTTTTTATTATAATGTATATATTTTTTCTCTATTCTTGGTATATATACTTAAACCATCTTCTGTTAGTACAGCATAGGTCTTAGGACTATTTTCTTTTGGTAAAGCAATGCTGCCAACATTTACATAGGTTTTATCATCAATTACCTTGATACTAGGAATATGATAATGACCATATATAATAACCGCCGGAAGGGCAAGGTCACTTGAAGTAAATTTTAACTTATGACCATGACACAAATAATAAGTTTGATTAGGAAAATCGATAAACTGATCCTCTAAAATTTTAAATTGTAAAACCATTTGATCAACATAAGCTTCACAATTACCTTTAATTGCTATAATTTGTTTGGCTAAAGGATTCAAAAGAGCGATTACTTGCTTTGGCGCATAGGTCTTGGGTAAATCGTTTCTAGGACCATGATATAAAATATCCCCTAACAAAACCAATTTATCATAATTTCCATTTTTAAATTCATTAACAATAAAAGTTGCCGCCTCTAAATCACCATGAATATCTGAAGCAATTAAATAACGCATGTTAGTTCTCCTTTGTTACTTCCATTAATAATTTTAAAGAATCATAAATCTTATTTAAATCACTATTAGATACCTTATCAAATAGTGGCCAAGTTGTTTTTTCTACATCCGTCATCAAACTTGACATAATATTTTCTGATTTTTTTGTTAAATATACATAAAAAACTCTTCTGTCATCCTCACATACCTCTTTAGTTAAATACCCATGGTTAACTAGACGTGTAATTAATGGTGAAATTGTATTTGTTTCCTTGTTAAGTCTTTTACATATGTCTGTTACTCGACAACCATTATTATGATAAACATCAAGAATCACTTTAGATTGAATACTTGAAAGTCCATATGGCTCACATAATTGATCTTTACATTTATCAAAAAAATATGATAATTGCTTAATCATTTCAATAACTTCTTTACGTTTTTCTATTTCCATTGTCCATCTGACTCCTTTATGTCATTATACGATATAGTTTTATTCTTTGCAATAAATATGGATTATTTTTTATAACTTTACAAAAAACTTTCTAAGGAGAAAGCTAGATAAAAGAGTAACTTTTCTCTTTATTTAGTATTATGCCAAAGTAGAAAATATTTTTCTAACATAATTTATAGATAATTACACTTAGGAAATGAAATTGTGATATTCATAAAATGCTAACCACTTTAATGTTTATTGAACAAAGTAAATATCATACACACTTAAAACTAGGAGTCAATGATGGCAAAAGAAAACTGGCGATTTCATCGACTCCTTTTTTATTTATTTAAATACTAGCTAAATAGCTTCTACCTTTAAAAAAGTATCCAAAAACACGAAAAACAAAAGTTAAATACACTTGTTGTAAGAATAAAAGTGCAATCACACTATTTAAATTATCAGGAACTATCTTCTAATGAACTAGCAAAATACTTTGTCTTGGCATCAAAAGGAAAAGAGGCAAAAAACGGCATAGCCACAGGGCTACACCGTTTAAAAAACAATAATATTCTTTTTGAGACACCATTCTTGTGATTTGTTCCCCAAAAAGCTAATTTACTTAGATAATTGTTAAATTTTAACTTTGAGCAATATATAGAGCCTTTTCTTCAGCCGTTAACTTTTCAAGAGTAACCGCCTCATAACCAATTTCCATAGTTAATGAAAGGTCTAACGTTGCCTGACTAAAATCAACCGCATTGTCTGATGATGATAATACATAAAATATTTCTAAAAGACCAGCATCAGAGCTTGCTATACTTAAACGTAGGAACCGACCATCAGCAATACCAAAAGCTACCTCAATATTCACAACAACGTCTTTAGTTAATTTATACATATCATTACCATTAACTACTTTTAAAATATCATTCACAGATACACCAGCCTTGATAACAAATTCACTCTTATCAACACTACTAATAGCAATGGAAGAATTTGGCATCATTAACTTATATAAGTATAATAATTGCGGAATATCTAAATTAGCCAAGATATCACTAGTTGAACCTAAACCTGGAATACTCTCAGATACCATAGTTGGAACTGCTGGACTAGATGGAAGACCTTGGTTTAATTGTCCTAAAAGATTTTCTAGTAAATCTTTAACCTTAATATTTTCAACTACACCATCAATATTAGAATTAAGTGCAACATAAACATAAGGATCAGTAACGTCATAATATCCTTTTAAACTACCATTAGCACTATGGTTTTGAATAGAACCATCCGCCTCTTCTACTCCATTAATTGCGTAATTAAGACTACCATCAAGATTGAAGCCTTCTTCAGATACTAAAAACTTACCTACTACTGCCCCATTTAAAGACTTACTCTCATCCACTGTTAAGGCTAAACTAGCGTTAATTTCTAGATTAAGACCTTGAACATCTTCATATTGAGCTTGACTAGCATACAATAGGGCACTTTTTACTACATCATCGTCATCAGTTGGAGTTAAAACAACTTCAACCTCTTCCCCATTTTCATCTATTACTTTAATCTTTTGTTCACTTTCACTACAAGAAGCTAGTGTGAATGCTAAAAGTAACATAGAAAAAAGAAAAAATATTTTTTTCATAGTTATCACCTCTAATTTATTTTAACATACAAGTTATCTTAAAGCAAATATATAAAAAAACCGCCTCTTTCCAAACTGAGGTAGGTAGGTAGTTATTTTTTATATTAATACCTAGAATACAAAAAATCATTGAACTTC
>CALUXJ010000053.1 GCA_944324725.1 uncultured Acholeplasmatales bacterium | reverse complement strand
ATGATGCAAAGGTTGCTACTACAATGGCTCTTGCCGATGTTAGTGCATATGTTGATCAACCAATTAAGGTTGAACAACCACATGTAGAGGCTGCGCCAGTAGTGGAAGAAGTTAAACCTGAACAACCAGCTAAAGAAGAGCCTAAGGAAGAGGCCGTTGTTGCGCCAGAAGTAACAGTAGTTGAGAAAGTAAAACGACCACGCTTAACTAATAAGCAACGGATTGCCAACATGAAAGCTGCTAGAGCTCGCAAATTAAATAAGGGTCTAGTAGAGGAACCAGCTGCTAAAGAAGAGGCTCCAGTAAGTAATGAAGCTGTGTCACCAGCACCAGCCTTTGTTATTCCTGCTCAAATTATTCCAGGAGGTAACCAAGCAGCAGATACAATTCCTGCTAACATAGTTGTTATGACAGATGGCGGTCAAACAGAAGCCGTACCAACTGGTTATGGTCAGGCCCCAACTAAACAATTATCTCCCAAGGAAACGAAGCGGTTAGAGAAAGAAAATGTTAAAACCGCCAAAAAATTACAAAAAAAGCAAGACAAAATTGATCATCAACAGCATGCCAAAAATGTAGCTAAGATGCGTAAATCATTAGATCAAGGCGTTTCTTACGATATGGATGATAAGTTCTTTGATCAAACAATGCGAATTAAGGAATATAAGTTGAAAGTGCGCCAAGATATGCGCGAAAGAAGAAAAGCAACTGGTAATGTAGTTGGTGCTATTTTCAAAACTATAATCATCATTGCGGTTATATTATTGGTAGCATATCTTGTTATTGCCGGTTTACTAACCTTCAATGTAATTAAAGGATGGGATGATCCAGCTAACAATATGAATTCCTTCTATAATGCTTTGTTTAAAGGTTTTGTTGACTGGTTAAAATCGTTAATGCAAAAATAAAGGAATGATACAATGGAGATATTAGAAAAAGAATCTTATACTCCAATGATCCAACAATATTTAGATATTAAAAAAGACTATACGGATTCGATAGTCTTTTTTAGATTAGGTGACTTTTATGAAATGTTTTTTGATGATGCCATATTAGCTGCTAAAGTGTTGGAAATTGCCTTAACAGGCAAAGATGCCGGAGTTAAAGAAAGAGTACCAATGTGCGGTATACCTTTTCATGCTTATCAAAGCTATGCTGCCAAATTGGTCAATGCGGGATACAAAGTAGTTATAGTAGAACAAATGGAAGATCCAAGCTTAGCTAAGGGAATTGTCAAACGAGGAGTTATTAAAATACTGACTCCTGGTACTGTTGATGCTGAGTTTTTAACTAATAGTTCTAATAACTATTTGGCGGCTATTACTCGGGAAAATCGTATATATGTTATAGCTTATGCGGATATTTCTACGGGTGAATGTTATTTAACGCTTGCTAATAATAAAGAAAAATTGATATTAGATTTAAATAATTTAGGCGTTAAGGAAGTTGTAATAACTACACAATTCCCGCAAGAAGAAAAAAAGTTACTAGAAGCTAATCATTTTATACTAAGTAATTGTGATGACACTACTATTCCTGATTACCTCTTACCAATTACTCAGAATGTTGCTAAAAATTATCAAAAAGCACTAGGTATTTTGTTTAATTATGCCATTTTGACCCAAAAAACCGAATTAAAGCATTTCCGTAATGTTGAGTTTTATGAAGAGAAAGATTATTTACGTCTTGATTATTATACAATCAAAAATTTAGAATTAACCTCTACAATTAGAGGTGATAATCGGGAAGGAAGCTTGCTGAGCGTTTTAGATAAAACAGAAACGGCAGCAGGAGCCAGAATGCTTAAAAAATGGCTTTTGCGTCCCTTAGTTAGTCTTGATAAGATAAAACAACGTCAAAACTATATTTTGGCTTTATTAGACGATTATATCTTGCGGGAAGACTTACGAAAGGCTTTGGCAGGCGTCTATGATTTAGAAAGAATTATAGGTAAATTATCCTGTGGTAGTATCAATGCTAAAGATTTAGCGCAATTACGTAACACGCTAGCTAATATGCCTAAAATTAAGGAAAGTTTAAGTAGTAGTAATAGTTCGCTTTTGCAACAATTTGCTTTAGAAATTAATGCTCACGAAGAACTTTATAATACCCTGGCTAAGGCTTTAGTAGAAAATCCGCCTTTCTTATTAAAAGAGGGAGGGATTTTTCAAGCAGGCTATAATGAGGAATTAGATCGCTTAGAGAAAATAAGAAGTAATTCTAAAGAGTGGCTAAGTGAATATGAAAAAAAAGAAAAAGAACGCTTAAACGTGAAAAATCTTAAGGTTGGTTTCAATAAGGTCTTTGGCTATTACATTGAAATTAGTCGTGGACAAAGCTTTAATTTAGGTGATATTTCAGGCTATACACGTAAACAAACTTTAGTAAATGCTGAACGTTATATAACTAATGAACTTAAAGAGTTTGAAGATACCATTTTAAATGCTAAGGATAAAATTGAACGTCTTGAATATGATCTTTTTACAGAACTTAAGGATTATGTTAGTGGTTTTATTCCTAGCCTACAATATTTAGCTCAACAAATTTCCCAACTAGATTGCTACTTGAGTTTAGCAAAGGTGGCAAGTGAAAATAATTATGTTTTACCAGAATATGGTACGAAGGAAATCAATATTGTTGATGGACGTCATCCAGTTTTAGAAAATATTTTAAAAGAAAATTATGTAACAAATGATGTTTATATAAATGATTATGATTTATTGCTTATTACCGGTCCTAATATGGGTGGTAAGTCTACCTATATGCGGATGTTAGCTGTCATTGTGATTATGGGACAAATGGGTTCGCTTATTCCAGCGAAGAAGGCAAATCTTAAAATATTTGATGAAATATTTACTAGAATCGGTGCTAGTGATGATTTAGTAAGTGGAGAATCAACTTTCATGGTCGAGATGAAAGAAGCTAATTTTGCGATTAGTAATGCAACTGCTAATTCACTTATTTTATTTGATGAGATTGGCCGAGGAACGGCTACTTATGATGGTATGGCCCTTGCTCAAGCAATTATTGAATACATTCATCAAAAGGTTAAAGCGGTAACTTTATTTTCCACCCACTATCATGAGTTGACAGCTTTAGAGGGTAAATTAAAACGCCTTAAAAACGTCCATGTAGATGCGACGGAAATAAAAGATAAGGTTATTTTCCTCCACAAGGTTAAGGATGGTCCTGCTAGTAAGAGCTATGGTATTAATGTGGCTAGTTTGGCCAATATGCCTAAACCTTTAATAAGTAGGGCTAAGGAAATATTAGCTAACCTAGAAGCCCAAAATAAACTAGAAGCTGCCCCACCAACGCTATTTGATTTTACAGAGGAAAAAGAAGAACCAGTAGAAGAACCAGAAGTAATAAAAAAACTACGGGCTCTTAATCCAGACGATTTATCGCCTAAAGAGGCTTTAATGGTTTTATACGAATTAAAGAAGGAAGTATAAAATGGGAAAAATAGTCGAAATGCCAACTAAGTTGGCTAATATGATTGCGGCTGGTGAAGTAGTAGAAAGACCAGCTAATATCGTTAAAGAAGTGGTGGAAAATTCAATAGATGCCAATGCCACTACCATTAAGGTTTATCTTAAAGATGGAGGGTTAACTGAAGTTAAAGTTATCGATGATGGTCAAGGAATGGATGAAAGTGATATTAAATTATGCTTTTTACCACATGCCACTTCTAAAATTAAAAATGAGTATGATTTATTTCGCATTCAAACCTTAGGCTTTAGGGGCGAGGCTTTAGCTAGTATCGCTAGTGTTAGTGAGGTAAGCCTGGTTTCTAAAACGAAAGATACGGAAGCTTATAATATTGTTTATAAGTTTGGTCATCAAATAAGCTTTAGTCAAACGGCTGCTAATATAGGAACAACAATCACTGTTAAAAATTTATTTTTTAATACGCCTGCTCGTTTAAAATATTTAAAAACTAAGGAGCAAGAACTAGCGACTATTAGTACTATTATTGATAAGCTAGCCTTATCTCATCCGCAAATTAGTTTTAATTTATTTAATGATGATAAACCGATTTATCGCTCAAATGGTAAGGGTGATATTAAGGCTTTAATTGGCGGTATTTATGGTCTTGAAGCAGCAAGACGTCTACAAAAGGTAGAATTTAATGAGGCTGGTTTTAAAGGAACAATTTATTATGTCTTACCAGAAATTTATCGCAGCAATAAAAATCAACTAACTTATATAATAAACGGAAGATATGTTCGCTATTATGCATTAAATGATGTTGTGGTTGATGCCTTTAAAGGCTACTTACCAATAAATAAATATCCAATTTTGGTTCTTTATTTAACTATTGATCCACTTTTAATCGATGTTAATATTCATCCTAAAAAGGAAGAGGTAAAAATTGCTGAGCCACGCCAACTATTTGGTATTATTGCTACAAAAATAAAGGAAAGCCTAAAGGCAACTAGACATATACCAAATGCTTTTATAGCACCTACTAAATCACAAGAGATAGATGATAAAAAATATGTGGTAAATGTCGCTTCTTCATTAACAAATCAAGAAGAAAAAAACGTGGTTAACCCCGAGCCTCAAACTTTAATAGCTGAAGAGGAACCGAAGCAGTATGGTCTTTTGCCTGAACAAAAACTACCTAATCTTGTTTTTGTTGGAATTATTATGCGCACCTATATAGTTTGTGAGGCTAACGATGAAATGTATTTATTAGACCAGCACGCTTGTGCAGAACGAATTAGATATGAGTATTATGCTAAAGCTTTAGGCAATCCTAAGCTCATAACACAGCCGCTTCTAATTCCATCTAGTCTAGAACTTACTAAGGATGAGGCGCTATATCTAAAAACTAATTTAGCTATCTTTACGAATCTAGGCTTTAAATTGGAGTTAGATATTACAACTTTAAAAATTTTTGAGATTCCTGCTTGGGCGGCCAAGGATTATCTTGATATTATTCGGGATATGATTAGACTAATAATGGATAATAAAGAAATAAATATCCTTGATTTTCGCGATCGGGTATGTAAACAAATTAGTTGTAAGGCTAGTATTAGAGCTAATGATCACATTACAAAGGAAGAAGCTCTAGCATTAATAAAAGAATTAGCCCAATGTGAAAATCCTTATCATTGCCCACATGGTAGACCTACCATTATTACTATATCAAAGCGTGATTTAGAAAAAATGTTTGCGAGGGTATTATGAAAAAAGTATTAGCCGTTGTTGGTCCAACCGCTAGTGGTAAGACCAAAATAGCAATTGATTTAGCCTTAAAATTTAATGGAATCATTATTAGCTGTGATAGTGTTGCAGTATATAAAAAACTAGATATTGGTTCAGCCAAACCTACGAAAGAGGAGCAAGCTTTAGTTAAACATTATTTAGTTGATACTTTAGAACCAACTGAAAAGTTTGATGTAGCTACTGCGCAAAAAATGGCACGGGCCATTATCGATAAGGAAGATTTGCCAATTTTATGTGGCGGAACAGGGCTCTATTTAAGTGCTATTTTAAATAATTATGAATTTAATAGCCCGAAGCGTGATGAAAGTTTTGCTAGTAATTACTCTGCTTTTTCTAATCAGGAACTTTATGAGATTTTAGTCAAAAAAGATCCGTTATCCGCCAGTAAATTACATCCGAATAATCGCAAGCGGGTTTTAAGAGCCCTTGAGGTTATTGAGACTAGTCATGATAGTCTAGCGTTAGCGAATAAGAAAAATGAACCATTATATGATGCTTATATAATTTATATCGATATAGAACGTAGTTTGCTTTATCAAAGAATTGATGAGCGCGTTGATAATATGTTTAGTCAGGGCTTAGAACAAGAAGTGTTTAATTTGTACCAAGCAGGTATTACGGTTGATGCTATCGGTTATAAGGAATTTATACCTTACTTTAATCAAGCCTGTACCCTTGAAGATGTTAAAAATCAAATTAAATTAAATACTCATCATTTAGCTAAGCGGCAAAGAACCTGGTTTAAAAATCAAACGAAAGCTCATTTTTATGCTTATAAGGATTATGCTAGCCTTTTACAAGAGGTAGAAAATGATGTTTGTTTATTTTTGGAGGCCAAATGAGAATTTATTTAATCGGTTTACCTGGCTGTGGTAAGACAACGATAGCTAAAGTTTTAAGCGAAAAATTAAATTATAAATATGTTGATATGGATGTGGCCATTGAAGCTCGGGAAAATAAAACAATCAATGCTATTTTTAAAGAAAATGGTGAACCATATTTTCGTCAATTAGAAGCTAAATTATTAGTTGATTTAGCAAAAATTGATGATGTAGTCATTGCTTGTGGTGGTGGAGTTGTTGAAAATAATTTGAAATTTGCTTTTAAAGGTTTAGTTATTTTTTTAAAGGTTGATTTAGATGTATTAGAAAAACGTTTAGCTAATGATGAGACAAGACCACTTTTAAAACGTAATTCTATTTACCAATTGGCCCTTAGACGTAATGAACTTTATACGGCCATTTCAGATATTACAATTGATAATAATGGTGTAGAAGAAACTGTCAATAAAATATTAGAGGCAATACAAAATGAAAATATTAATTCTTAATGGTCCTAATTTAAATATGTTAGGGAAAAGAGATAAAAAGTACTATGGTTCTATGACCCTAAAAGATATTAACAAGGAGTTAAAAAAGCAGGCTGGTAAAGAAGCTAAATTGAAATTTTATCAGACAAACAGTGAAGGAAAGATTGTGACATTTGTCCAAAAGCATCTTCACTATGATGCCTTAATTATTAATGCCGGAGCTTATACGCATACCTCTATTGCCCTGCATGATGCGTTAGAGTTATTTAAAGGTCCGATTATTGAGGTACATCTTTCCAATATCTTAGCGCGTGAAGCTTTTAGACAAGTAGACTATATTAAACCAGTAGCTACCAAGTGCGTTATGGGTTTACAAGAAAAAAGCTACTATGAAGCACTTTCATATTTGCTAAATTTAAAAAAATGTGATAAAATTTAAAAGATAGAAAATTGTAGGAGGAATATTATGGTATCTAGTAATGATTTTAAAAATGGTATGTCTATAAAATATGACGGCCATATTTACTTAATTTTAGAATTTATGCATGTAAAACCAGGTAAAGGTGGCGCTTTCGTTAGAACTAAGCTACGTGATATGCGTACAGGTGCAGTTATTGATTATACATTTAATGCTGCTGAAAAGGTTGAAAGAGCCATTATTGATAAGGTAAAAATGCAATATATTTATGATTCAGGAACAGCTTTAGTATTCATGAATAATGAAACTTATGAACAAGTAGAAGTTGATAAATCTCATCTTGAATATGAAATGAAGTTCATTATTGAAGGTATGAATGTTGAAATTGTTTACTGTGAAGGTGAAATTTTAGGTATCAATTTACCTGATAAAGTAACATTAAAGGTTACTAAGTGTGACCCAGCTGTTAAGGGTGATACTAAGACTAATGCGTTAAAGGATGCCATCGTTGAAACAGGTTTACTTGTAAAAGTACCAATGTTTGTTAACGAAGGTGATTCTATTGTTATTTCTACAGCTACTGGTAAGTACGATAGTAGAGCTTAATTTGAGGTGATTGTAAATTGGACATAGGTAGGTCGG
Source organism: uncultured Acholeplasmatales bacterium (assembly GCA_944324725.1). GTDB lineage: Bacteria > Bacillota_I > Bacilli_A > Acholeplasmatales > Anaeroplasmataceae > CALUXS01. Next base: position 1,532 of record CALUXJ010000053.1, on the reverse strand, counting down.
TACTATTAACATCAACATTTAATGTTGGTACCTTTATTTTAATTGTTATTTTAATTTTATGTAGTGGTTTCTTCTCAATGTCAGAAACAGCTTTAACATCTTCGTCAGTTGTTAAGCTTAGACTTGCAGTTGATGATCGTAAAGCAGGGGCAAAGAAGGCTATTCAACTTATTGATCAATACGATAGGACAATTACGACAATTTTAGTTGGTAATAACTGTGTTAATACAGCTGTTTCTACTTTAGCGGTCGGCTTTTTCCTAGCGTTAGGTATTAGTCAGCAATATATTGAACTTGCTTCAACTTTAATTGTTACTATTGCGTTATTAATTTTTGGTGAGATTATGCCGAAGACAATTGGTAAACAACATGCGGAATCAATTGCTTTAAAAGTTGCTTGGCCGGTATATATTATTTCTTGTATATTATGGCCAATTGTGATGCTATTTAGACTATTGCAACGTCTATTCACACGTAAAAAAATTGATGATGCGATGAATGAAGATGAGTTAGAAATAGCTTTGTTCAACATGCAAAAAGATGGCAAGATTGAAGAAAAAGAAGTGGATTTGATTAAACGAGTACTGGCTCTTAACGATAGAACAGTTGAAGACATAATGGTTCCCCGTATAGAAATGCATGCTTTGGCTTATGAAAGTACATTAGCGCAAGTTAAAAAAATGCTTTTAGAAAGTTCATATTCACGGGTTCCGGTTTATAAAGAGGATAAGGATCATATTGTTGGTATCTTATATGAAAGAGATTATTTTAAATATAGTCAAAGTAAAGATACCTTTGATTGGCATAAAATAATTAGACCAGCTAAATATGTATCAGCAGCGATGAAGGTTGATTCCTTAATCACGTATTTACAAGAGGAAAAAACTCACTTAGCTATTGTTAGTGGTGAATTTGGTGATACTTTAGGTCTTGTTACAATGGAAGATGCTCTTGAGGAACTTGTAGGTGAGATTTATGATGAACACGATATTGCGGGTTCTGATGACTTATACTTTGCTAAAGAAGATGACAACACTTATTTAGTAGATGCTGATATTTATGTTGAAGATTTATTTGAACGTCTTGATGTTGGTCAAGCTCCAGATGATGCTCCATCTAAATTATATAGTTGGATGTTTGAACATTGCGAAGAAATTCCTAAGATTGGCATATCTATGACTTATGTTTCACGTTTCACAAAATATGATGAAGAATCTGAAAATTTTGTGGATTTTGCAAAAAAATTAACCTTTACGATTGCCGAAGTTGATGGTAGAAGAATTGAAAAAGTTCGTGTTACCATTGAAGATGCAACCGAAGAGGAAATTGAAGAACAAATTAAAGAAGATGAAGAAGAATAGTTCCTTTTTAGGAACTATTTTTATATAACGAAAGCAAGGGTGATAACTATGCAAGAAAAAACTATCACAAAGCTTTTTAATAAGATGTTACCAGGGGTAAAAATAGAGACAATTAAGCAAATAAAACATGAAGATGATGAGGCCTATTATCAAGTGTGGCTAATTAATGAA
>CALUXJ010000052.1 GCA_944324725.1 uncultured Acholeplasmatales bacterium | reverse complement strand
TTAATAAACGAAGATAAGATAGGAAAATGTATTCAAATAAAATAAAGTGGATATATTTAACCAATATTTTCTAACATAACTACCGTAAGCCTCGTCCCCTTCAAAAAGGTGCTTATTACTACGCAGCTAAGGCTAAAGTTCCGATTATCTCCTGCTTTGTAGAAATTCAAGACCTTCCAGAAATGGAAAAAAATAGTAGAGAATTCTACAAGACTCGTTATATTCTCCATGTCTTACCAACAATCTACCCTGTTGATCGCCTGACAGTTGATCAAAACGCTAAAAGACTGCGGGACATTGATTATATGCAAAAGAAAAAGGCTTATGAAAAAGCCTATGGTAAGAAATTAACCTATGATTTCGACTACGATGATATTGCGGGTTATGTAAAAGAATAAATATTTAAACAAAAGAATGCTATACAAAGCTAAGAACATCAATTTTTTTAATGTTTTTATTACAATCACTTTCCTAAGTATTGTATTACATTAATTAAATAACATAATAAGCCGTTATTTTTGATTTACTCAATTAAGTAGACCACAATATAAGCGGCTATAGTCAAAGCTCATGTGTTTAATAATATTTAAGTTATAAAGTTAATAGTATTTTATCAGAAAGAAGAGAGATACGATGTCAAACGATCTATCAAGCGATAGGCACAATGTGGTCAGTAAAGGCTACAAATACTTTATGGTATTTCTCTGTATGTTAACTCAAGCTATTCCTTACGGAATTGCTCAATTAATTCAACCTTTATTTGTTCACCCTCTGGTTAATACTTTTCAATTTACATTAGCTTCTTATACCTTAATTTTTTACTTTTGGGGCTGTCGTAGGATCTCTAGTTTCACCAATGGTTGGTAAAGCTTTGCAAAAAGTTAATTTTAAAATTTTGTATTTGATTGGTATTTGCTTTTCAGCCGGAGCATATGTAATTTTTGGAATTAGTACGAAGCTACCTGGTTTCTATTTAGCCGGAATTATTTGTATGGTTGGTTCAACTTTCTTCTCGGGACAAGGTGTACCATGGGTTATTAACCACTGGTTCCCAGCAAAAGGACGTGGAGCTGCTTTAGGAATTGCCTTCTGTAGTGGTTCTATTGGTAATATCTTTTTACAACCAGCAACTCAAGCCCTTTTAAAGCACTACATGGCAGGTAATACTAAGACCGGTCATTTAACCTCTATGGCACCATTCTTTATCTTTGCCGTAGCTTTATTAGTAATCGGTGTAATTATCGCCTGCTTCATTAGAACGCCTAAGAAATACGAAATTGTCGTTTCTGATGAAGAACTAGCTGAAAGCAAGAAAGCTGAAGCCGCAGCTAAAGCTAAAGAGTTTAAAGGCTGGACTAGTAAACAGGTGTTACAAATGAAATGGTTCTGGATTTTCAGCCTTGGTTTCTTAATCATTGGTTTAGGCTTAGCTTCTTTAAATGAAGACTATGCGGCCTTCCTTGATACTAAGCTTTCTTTAACCGATGTTGGTTTAGTTGGATCAATGTACGGTGTTGGTTGTTTAATCGGAATATTTCTGGTGGTTACTTATTCGATAAATTTGGTACAGCAAAATCAATGGCCTATGCTGGTTGTATGTATATTTTATCTAAGGTGTCATGCTTGGATACGTTGGTTTAGCTTATGCAATTGGCGCTCCACTCTTTGGGATTATTAAGGGAGCTGCGAGCTTTACAGTTGCTTGGTACTTTATGATTGCCTTTGTTGCAATTGGTTTTATTATTTTAGTATTTGTCGTTATCCAAATTAAGAGATATCAAAAGAAATATATTGCAGAGCAAGCAGCAAAAACTACTGCTAAATAAGGAGGATTTTAGAAATGTGTACTGGTTTAAGATTCACAGATGATCAAGGAAATTTATACTTTGGCCGTAATCTAGATGTTGGACAAGATTATGGCGAAGGCGTTATTATCACGCCGCGTAATTATCCTCTTCCATATAAGTTCTTAGATAACACCACTACTAAAAAGGCAGTTATTGGAATGGGAATTGTGGTTGATGGTTATCCATCATACTTTGACTGCTATAACGAAGATGGATTGGGTATTGCCGGTTTAAACTTCCCACATTTTGCTAAATTTAGTGATGGTCCTATTGATGGCAAAATCAACTTAGCCTCTTACGAAATTATGCTCTGGGTTACTCAAAACTTTACTCATGTTAGTGAAGTAAAGGAAGCTTTAAAGAACGTTAACTTAGTCAATGAAGCTATTAACACATCATTTGCTGTTGCCCCTCTTCACTGGATCATTAGTGATAGTGACGAAGCCATTGTTGTTGAAGTTTCAAAGCAATATGGAATGAAGGTCTTTGATGATAAAGTTGGCGTTTTAACTAATAGCCCTGACTTTAACTGGCACCTTACTAACCTTGGTAACTACACCGGTTTAAGCCCACATGACGCTACAGCCCAAAGCTGGAACGGTCAAAAAATTGCTCCTTGGGGTGTAGGAACTGGTAGCTTAGGCCTGCCAGGTGACAGTATTCCAGCCAACCGTTTTGTTAAAGCAGCTTACTTAAACGTAAACTATCCAACTGCCAAAGGTGAAAAAGCAAACGTTGCTAAATTCTTCAACATCTTAAAGTCTGTTGCCATGATCAAAGGCAGCGTGGTCAACGATCAAGGCAAGGACGAATATACTGTCTATACTGCCTGCTACTCTTCTGGAAGCAAGACTTACTACTGTAATTTTGAAGATGATTTTGAATTAAAGACTTATAAACTAGACGATAAAACAATGAATTCAACTAGTCTTATTACTTACTAATTTTTATTATTTATATCCTATATTCCTAAAAAACAAAAAAGCCACCTATTTCAGGTGGCTTTTGTCGTATACAAGTGTTTAATTTTAGAAAGGACTATTATTATAGCATCATATATAGTTAGTGTCAATACTATTTTTGTTTTCTACTCACCTTTTGTGATTAATAAGTGATAATATTCTAATATTACTCTATAGCTTATTAATAATAAAATGTAAATTTTATAAAAAATATTGCATTTTAATTAAATATAATATATTATAATTAAAAAATAATTAATGGAGGTTTTATTATGTCACTAGATACATTAGTACACGAAATTGAAACAGATAGTATCTCATACTTTTCCAACGTAGTAGTAGGTTGGAATCATAAGCCGGACCCTACCCCTGGAGATTAAAGTATGAATTTTAAAGAATTTATAGATTCTTTCTCAACAGGAGATTCTTCATGGCAAGAATCTCCTGTTTTGAGTAAAAGAATAAATATGGCAAAAAATGTAATTAACGGTATTTATGATAATAAGAGAACAATACAGACACCAGAATACCTTACAGACTTTGGATTAAGAAAAACAGATAGTCCCCGTTTATTTATAGAAGCATCGTGTGAAAAACTAAATAAAAGGCTACCCACTGATTCTGAATTAAAAGAAGAATTATTAAGTCTAGATATTAATAATTTAGGAGATTGGATAGATATGGTGGTTCTTGTCTTAGGTAAGTACGATATTTGTTATGAAGTTTTAAAAGCACGTATTGATAACATTTCTTCGCTATCTATTGCTAATTTAATAAAAATGGCTACCTTATGTGGAATTGAAAACGATCCTCAGAGAGCAATAAAATTATTTGAAATTGCTCTTAAAAAATGCAAGGATACAGAAACACGTGAAGTTATTTCACACAGGATAAATGTAACTTTACTAAAACGACAAAAAAATATTGATATGTTTTTTACTCAAACTAATAATATGGTTACTGATATAATGTATAATCCTACTTTTAGCAAAATGGTAGCTTTATTAGATAATTTAGTCGGTCTCCAATTAGTTTTACCAAATCAAAAAGATCATAGCCGAAAATTAATATTAGCTAGATTACTGTTAGCTAATGCAAAATTATTACTTAATGAGGCCCTATCAAACTACAATCACGTTGATGAGCACTTAACTGAATTAGTTAGATATTATAGCCAAATTGCAATTAATCAAGTACAAATAGAACTAGAGCTAAACAATTTAAATTTAGCTGAGTCAATCATACTAAAAGATATAGAGCTAGTTAAAAAATATAATAGTGAGTACTTGAGTGAGGCATTATCTTCTTTAGCATATGTTTATTATGCAGAGAGAAATTTTCAATCCGCTGTTAATACTGTTATTAAAGCAATACACGAACATATTAAAATCGGTAATATAGTTGGTATAAATGAATCTAAAAAATTATTGATAGTAGCTATGTATAAATTAGGAAAACAGGATTGTGCACAAAAGCTCTTAAATTCAATGACATCTGATCCAACAGGAATGAGTGAAAACTATGACCAATATTATATTTAAAGCTCTTAATATTACACGCTTTTACAAGGAAAAAAATGATATATTTCATGCAGTAAGTGGTATTAGTTTTGAATTACATGCAGGAGAAGTTATTTCATTTGTTGGGCCAAATGGTGCAGGAAAAACCACATTAATTAAATCAATCTCTAACTATTTGATTCCTAATTTAGGACAAATAGAAGTTGAAGGAATTGATTTAACTAAAAAACCCAGACAAGCTAGAAAGCAAATGGGGATTGTTTTTGGAGGTGACCGTGGTTTTTATAACAATGCAACTGCACGTGATAATCTTGAATTTTTTGCCCGTATTTTAGGTGTTAAAGAACGACATATTAAATCAAATGTTCAACATGCTTTAGAGACTGTCAATCTTGCTAATGTTGCTGATAAAAAAGCTGGTTCTTACTCAAAGGGAATGCTTCAGAGATTACATATCGCACGTGGATTAGTAAATCATCCAAAGATTTTAATGCTGGATGAGCCTACCGCAGGTCTAGATATAGAATCAGTGATTTCAATCAGAAAATTAGTCAAAAAGTTAGCTAATGATGGTTGTGGTATTATTTTAACGAGCCACGATATGACTGATATTGAAACTTTAGCTGATAGAATTTTTCTAATTGGTGGAGGAAAAATATATTACGAAGGATCAATTACCGGTGTAAAGGAATTTGCTCATGTTGATGAAACTGCTAGCTTAACTGATGCTTATCTGGCCGTAGCTAATAAATTAAAGCGGAAGTAGGTGCTAAATTGTCCTTTATCAAAATTGCACTATTTCAGTTAAAACTTTATATTAAAAATACGTATTTCGTTAATTTAGTAGTAATAGAAACAACAACAATGTTGCTATATGAGTATTTATCACATTATGTTCATCATACCTACACTGGTCGTGAATGGTTGATTGCTGGCGTAATGGGAACTTGGGCATCATGTACAACTAGTGCCGGCGCGCTTGGATTTCAACGTTTTCAAGGAACTTTACCCTATCTCTTAAACACAGGTGTGAGACGCGAAAAAGTTTTGTTGGCAACCTTAATGCCTGCAGCTATTTATGGTTTAACCGCCTTCCCTTTAGCAGGAATTGAAGCTACTCTTTTAGGGATGCCTATTAAATACTTAGACTGGCAGTTAGTTCTAGGCGTATTTCTACTTTGGCTAGCTGCTACTGTACTTAGCTATTTTATTAGTTTATTCTTTGTTTTGAGTAAAAATGCTATTGTATATGAGCAACTATTACTTTTACCAATATTACTCTTATCTGGATTGTTAAATATCCCTTACTTTATTTCGCAAAAAATTCAACCCTTTCAAATTTTTAGTCCACTAACTTTTCCTATCAAGATAATCTATCATCTACCCATTAACTCCATCTGGATAATTATGTACATTATTGTTGTTTTTGTATTTATCTTTTTATCAAAATATATGACTAATATTGTTATCAAACGAGCCTTTAAAGAAGGGAGACTAAATGTATTTTGAATTCTACCTATCGTATCACTTTGCGTTCAGTTGGAACCTTCGATAGCATTCGCATCATTTTAGTTAATTATTTATTTTTACCACTAGTTTCATTGTTGATGTTCTTGCTGATTGCTTTTAACTCTAATCAGGATTATACACGATCTTTAATCGGTACGATTGTGACAACAGGAATTACAACTAGTATTGGGATTATTAGTGCCTCAGTAGTTTACGATCAAAATATTGGGTTACTTGAGGATTTTTTCTCAATTAGACCTGCCTTTCACAAATATTGGATCCCTAAATTTGTAATTGCTAATATTACAGCTACTATTGAAATCGTAGTGTTAGGAGGTATTGGATTAGTTTCACTTGGTGAAACTAATCTATTACCAAAATTGTTTTTAGCTTTGCCATTAATAATTTTAATTAGTTCTTTATTAGGCTATTTTAGTGCTAATTGGGGTATGCACCATGAAAATCCCTATTGGCTAACTAATATTATGACGGCTTCCTTGGTTTTATTAGCTGGTTTAATTATTCCAGTTAAGACCTATCCTTTATGGTTAAAGTTATTTGCGGAATTATTACCAATCAGTAACCTACTGGATTGGATTTTAAGTAAAAATTTTTTAGATCAAGGACTACTAATAATTATAGCTAAACTATTCGCTTGGTATATAATTTGCCTCACAAGCAGTCGTATAAAACAAAAAGCATTTTAGAAAAAACTCTAAAATAAAAAAATACTGATATATCATCGTTAAATAAAACCTTGATATATCAGTATTTTTCTTTTCTAAGAGCTATAATTAAATCAAATTACTACTTATCCTCAGACTCTTCCTACTCACCTTTAAAACTGCCATCTTCAACTTCACGAATAAAGTCAGCCAAATGTTTGTAGTAAACATCTGGATTATCAACCATATGATGGTGACCTCCATCAGGAGTAGTAACTAGGCGTGAATTTGGAATTTCTTTTTGCATAATTTTAGCAGTAGAAATTGGCATAGTTTCATTTTCACCGAAAGTAATTAAAGTTGGTACTTTAATATTCTTAAGTTGGTCTCTAAAGTGCCAATCTTTAAGCTTACCAGTAATAACAAATTCATTATCACCTTGAAAGACATTGTAAACAGCACTTCCACCAAGATCCTTTAAGTGATAAAGCTTTGAAGGTTGCTTTCTATCAACAAAATTAATATTTAAAATTTGTACATCATCTTGGTAGCGTTGATTATCATAGTCATTATTCTTTTCGCATTCATGCATGAAATCAATTTCTGTTTGAGGAAGAACTTCTTGTCTTCTTCTATTTACAGAATCAACATACTCATCAATTTCATCAACCATTGAAGAAATAATGGCGCCCTTTAAATGCTGGCCATATTTAACCGCATATTCTTGCACTAAGAGTCCGCCCCAGCTTTGACCAATTAAGTAGAAATTATCTAAGCCAAGTTTTTCACGCACTTCATCAACTTCATCTAAGAAATATTCATAAGTTAAATACTTCTTAGCAATTTCTGGATCTGAGTAATCTGGTTGATCAGAATAAAGTGACCCTAGTTGATCATACATAGTTACTTGAACATTAAGTCCCTGTTTCTTTAATTGTTCTGCAGCATCTTCCCAATATTCATGATTTCCACCAGGACCACCGTGAAGTGCTAATAAATGAATATCACCTTCGCCTTGAGTATTAGTCCACAAGTGATAACCGTTGTCTAAAGTAATAATTTTAGTACCAGTTCTCATAAAATTCTCCTTTTTAGTTTTTATTTTATATTTTATCTCATTTTCTTTTTAATTCCGATATGAATTGCACCAGCACCTAAATTTAATTTGGTTATTATTACATTTTTAAAGCCATCTTGCTCAAGCATTTCCTTTAAACGCGTAGCTGAAATAAATTTAGCCGTAGTATGCGATAAGTACTTATAATCGTCAACATTAGCACCCAATAATTTAGCAAAATTAGGAAATAGTTTGAAGTAACTCTCCCACCCTAACTTAATAATTGGATTAGTTGGCTGTGAAGTCTCTAGAATTCCAACTTTTCCATCTGGCTTTAAAACCCGATAAATTTCTTTCAAAACTTGATCTGCATCAGGAACATTACGTAAGCCAAAACCAATTGTTACAATGTCAAAGCTTTGGTCCGGATAAGGCAAATGCATTGCATCCCCTTGCTTTAGCTGAATTTCTTTTTGTAAATTTTGCGCCCTGATCTTTTTATCAGCTAAGTCGAGCATTTTTTGATTAAAATCTAGTCCAATTACATTGCCAGAGGGACCCACTTGTTTTGCTAAGGCAATTGTTAAGTCACCCGTCCCGCAACACAAGTCCAAAGCAAAATCTCCAGCTTCTACTTTTAATTCTTTAAAGAACTTTTTCCGCCAGCCATTTTGTGTTCCTAAGCTAATTAGATTATTCATCTGATCATAATGCGGAGCAACTCGTGTAAATAAATCATGAACGTCTTTTTCAGGTACTTTATTAGTTAAACTCATTTTTATCACCAAATTTATTATCCCAACAAAAAAGCTATGATTCAAATGAACCATAGCTTTTCTTAAATTCGATTAGATTTACGACGCCAAATGTGAATTAAAATCCCAATAACTAACCCTAAGATCGTCGGTACAACCCAGGCTAGACCAATATTAGCAAATGGCAAATACTGAAGTCTAATACGACTAGCAGCATTGTAGAATGACGTTCCAGCAATTGGTGCTGGCAAGTTTGTAATTAAATCAAAAGTAGCTGGTATTAAAGTTAATGCCATTGTTATTTGATAGATTACCCTATCTTTTTTGAAAAATGGTGAAAATAAAGACAAGATAATCAAAACAATTGCTAAAGGATATAAGAACATTAAGACAGGAAGCGACCAGTGAATAATTTTATCGAGTCCTAGATTTGCAGTTGCAAATGATCCGATACAAGCGATGGTTAACCATCCCTTATAACTAAATTTTGTATAATGAGCGGAAAAATCTAGTGCAAAAGCGGCTAAAACCCCAACCGCTGTCGTTAAACAAGCTAAAAATACTAAGACAGCTAATAAAGCCTGGCCAAAGATGCCAGCATAGTATCTGACGATATGGGATAACAGAACTCCGCCGTCACTAGTTATTCCAAAATGTCCTAATGACATTGCTCCTACCATAATCAACAAAGTATAAATTACTCCGATAGCAATAACGGCTATTAAGCCAGACTTTGCTGTAATTTTTGCTGTTTCACTTTCATTATTACCAATTAATTCTTTAATAGCTGTTACCACGGTTACGCCAAAAGCAAGACCAGCTAAAGCGTCCATCGTGTTATA
>CALUXJ010000051.1 GCA_944324725.1 uncultured Acholeplasmatales bacterium | reverse complement strand
ATTTTTTCCGTTGAGGCAAAAGCTTGTTGTAATTGATTAAACAATTCAGCTAACTGCTGAATCGGATTAAAGAAGGCACTAATATAACTATAAAAGGAAACAAAGGCTGGCAATTTAAGTTTGTTATTACCGATTAGAGTAATACCAAAGTAAATAACAATCATCTGGCAAATGACATATAAGACATAGATTGTTGGTTGGAAAACACCAAACACTAAAATTTCCTTAATAGAACTTTTCTTCAATGCCTCATTTTTTTCTTTAAATTCACTATACTTCTTTTGTTCTTGATTAAATATTTGCGTAACCTTCATACCAGAAATATTTTCTGATAAAAAGGAGTTAACAACTGAAACATTTTGTCTAACCTCACGGTAGGCATTACGCGATTTCTTACGGAAAATAAATGTTACTGTCACTAGAACTGGAATTACACAAAGTAACATTAAAGTCAGTTGCCAAGATATGACAAACATAATAATGATAACAATAATTATTGTTAAAAAATATCTGATAAAATTTACTAAAACATTACTAAAAAAATCGTTTAATGTGGCCGTATCTGAGGTAACTCTTGTCACCAATCTACCAACTGGTTGTTCGTTTATTTGCGCAATTGATAAAGATTCAATATGACAAAATACATCCGTGCGAATATTAAATAAAATCTTTTGACCTAGGCTTTGCAAAAGCATGGAATTATAGTAATTAATAAAAGCCTGAATAATAATTAAACCAATAAAACCGCCAATTAAAAGATAGCAGTAGAGCAAAATATTTTCTTTACTTAAACTTTTGTTAGTCAAAAAATCAATAATCTGACCTTGCATTAAAGGAGGAAGCAAATCGATTATAACTAAGATAAGTGTGAGAACAAAACCTAAAATAAAGCCCTTTAGGTAAGGTCTAGCAAAATGAACTAATCTGCTGATAATCACACTATCTTTATACTTACGTGTAACATCTTTAGTCATTATTTACCTCCTCCTCTAACGTTTGCAATCTAACCATTTCTTGATAGAGAGGACTACTCTTTAAAAGTTCATTATGGTTGCCAATAGCAACAACTTTACCTTCATCGAGTAAAATAATCATATCTAAGTCCTTAACAGTAGATATCCGGTGAGAAACCATAATTGTTGTTTTATTGTGTCTTAGATTGCGTAAATTAGTTAGAATTTTTTCTTCAGTTTTGGTATCAACTGCCGAAACACTATCATCAAAAATCATGATTGGGGGATTTTTTATTAGAGCGCGCGCAATACTTACTCTTTGTTTTTGTCCGCCTGATAAGGTAACTCCTCTTTCACCTAAAATTGTTTGATAGCCTTGTGCAAATTCAACAATATTATCATGAACATCTGATAAGATAGCTGAATCAACAATCGCTTTATCATCAACTTCATCCGCATTAAAGGCAAAAGCAATATTATTCCTTACAGTATCAGAAAATAAAAAGTTATCCTGTGGTACATAACCGATATTATCTCTTACTTGTTTAAAGGATAATTTCATAATATCTACATCATCTAAAAGAATAGAATTGGCTGGAACATTATACATTCTTAGTAAAAGGTCAACTAAAGTTGATTTGCCACTACCTGTTTTACCTAAAATACCAACCATTTGTCCTTTATTTATAACAAAGGAAATATCACTTAAAATTGGAGTGTCAGCATCACTATATTGAAAGGTCAAGTGATTGAATGTGATTTTACCCTGGATCTGACTTGTAATAACATTCTCATCTCTAATTTCTGGAACCTCATCTAAAAGTTCAGATACCCGGCCTAGACTGGCCTTAGCTTGACTACGCAAATTAATTAACTGACCAATAGCCATCATTGGCCAAGTCAAAGTATTAAAGTAGGAAACGTACTCCGTTAAATTACCAATAGTAAAGTTAAAACTCGTTCCCGCAATAAAATAAACTCCACCCGCAAAAATACCAGCAACAATTAAATTTAGTATCAAGGTTATAGCAATTGATAACAACATATAATAGCGTAAAAAAGCCATATTTTTATTGTAATTATCAGTATTAATATTATTAAATTCTTTCTTCTCTTCCTCTTCCTTAACAAAGGCTTTAATAACACTAATACCCGTAAAATTTTCCTGCGTAAAATCGGATAAATCTTCATAGGCTTGTTGTCTAACCCGGAATTTTTCTTCCATTCTTTTACCTAGAAATAAAGAACAAATAGCAATACCAACCGCTGGAATTAATATGACTAAAGTTATAATCCAATTAATAATAAACATTTTAACTAACGCAATAGCTCCTAAGAAAATAAAGTCAATTAGCATAATTGTACCTTGACCAAAATAAGATCTAATCGTTTGTAAATCGTTAGTATAAAGAGCCATTAAGGCTCCCGTTTTATGTTTTTTATAGTAGCTATAACTTAACTCTTCACTATGTAAAAACATCATATCCCGCATATCGGCTTCAATTCTTACCCCAACGCCAAAAATACAATAACGCCAGGTAAACCGGCCAGTAAACATGATAATTGCAATACAGCCAATCCACATCACAGCTTTATTTAATTCTTGATGATTAGTAAAAATGGTACCTGATTCGGCGCCATCAATTAAATTACCAAATATTTCTGGAATTAAAAGTTGAAAATAATCAACGACAATTAAAGCTACAATACCAAAAAAGAAAAACCAAAAATATTTGCGATAAAAGTTATTAACATATTTTCCAAATAACATTTTGCCTCCTATGCCGCAATTACTCCTGTTGCAAATAAGATAATTAAAATGATACCTAAAATTATTCTATAAACACCAAAGACTTTAAAGTCATGTTTCTTGATATATTTCATTAAGAATTTAATTACTAACATACTGACAACAAAAGCCACCAACATACCAACTACTAAAAAAATAACTTGGTTACCAGTAATTGAATTGTCCATAAAGAACTTTACCCCTTTCAGTAAACTAGCTCCTAACATTACTGGGATAGATAAAAAGAAACTAAATTCAGCTGACACCGTTCTATTACAGCCAATTAGCATAGCCCCTAAAATAGTAACTCCACTACGAGAAGTACCAGGTATTAAGGATAATAGTTGAATTAAACCAATGATTAAAGCCGTCCTGTAGGATAACTCCTTCATATCATTAATTTTAAAGCTTCTTCTTTTGTTAAATATTTCAATGACAATGAATAAAATACCATAGACAATTAAAGTAACACTAACGGTAATGGAATTATAAAGATGTTCATCTAACCAATCATCAAAGAAAATACCAATAATAGCAGCTGGTAAGCACGCAATAATAACCTTTAACCACGTCTTCCAAGTTTCAACTTTAACCTCTTGTGGTTTGCTCTTACCAAATGGCCATAGTTTATTAAAGAAACAAATAATAACCGCAATGATAGCACCTAACTGAATAGCTACTAAAAAGAAGTTCCAAAAAGCAATGCCATAGGTTTCCTTGACATCTAGTAAAGACTCTAAAATGATCATATGGCCCGTCGAACTGACTGGTAACCACTCTGTTATACCTTCAACAATACCAAATAAAATACTTTTTAAAATATCAATCATAAAACATAACCTCCTCTATAACATTGGGGCAAAAATACGCAATAAAAATGCAAAGAATTTGCCAAATATATTTCTTTTGTTCCAATCCTCTAAGGTATAGTGATCACTGACACTTAAAGCTTGTAAGAAATCGGCTTCCATTTCACTAATAATTGGATCATTTAATACTACACACCCACATTCATAGTGTAAAAATAAGCTTCGATAATCCATATTAATAGTACCACAAAAAGCGTACTTGCCATCAACTATAATATTTTTAGCATGATTGAAGCCTGGAGTATACTCATATATTTTAACCCCACTATGTAATAGCTTTTTATAGTGGGCTCTTGTCATCATAAACACTGTCTTTTTGTCTGGAATTTTTGGGACTAAGATTCTTACATCAACTCCACTAATAGCAGCTAAAGAAATAGCATTAAGCATTTCATCATCAATTATTAAATAAGGAGTAGAAATATAAAGCGTCTTATTGGCCGCATTAATTAAACTTTGGAAAACATCATAGCCAACATGTGTATTAGTATTAGGACCATCTGAAAAAGGAATAACAAAATTTGTTTGATTTTCTTTGGCAAAGCTACCCAGATACTTTTTAATATCTAGTTGCTCTTTAGTTGATGTATACCACATATCAAGAAACATTGCTAAAAAGCTTGTGGTGGCTTCCCCATCTAAGAATAGAGCATTATCTCGCCAATAACCAAAACGAGTTTTTAAATGTACATATTCGTCAGCTAAATTGTCTCCGCCACAATAAGAATATTGGCCATCAATAATACAAATTTTACGGTGATCCCGATAATTAACAGCCGGATTAATATTTAAACCAAGCGGCTCATAAACTGCTAATTTTAAATTAGGAATCTTAACGAATCTTTCAATAGTATGACTTGATAAGGCCCGTTTAGAACCGATATCATCATAAAGAATTTTAATTTCTATACCCTTTTGTCCTAGTTCCTCTAAAACACTTAACAATTCTTCTAAAAGTTGACCATCTGAAATAATAAAATATTCCATAAAAATATATTTTTGAGCTTGCTTAAGCATTTCTAACATATGTTCATGTTTTAATTTAGCATCAGGAAAAAATTTTATTTTGGTATCATTATACATTGGATAAAAAGATTCATTATAGATTAACCGCGCTACCTTAGTAGTAAAAATATCTTCATTAGGATAACTTTTAAAATTATTATGGTAGTTTTCTTTAATGACTTTTTCTAGTTTCTTCCTTTTTCTTTTTGGCAAACGTTTAGCTGAATAATTAGAAAAATATAAGAAAATAAAGAAATATGGTAAAAAAGTAATGAGAGCTACCCAGGTCAATTTGTAACTAGCTGAAGCATCACTATTAATAATATATAAAATTACAATAATTGATAAAATAAGGCCAATTATGTAAAGTACCCGAGACTCCCTAAAGCTACCAACAATTGTAAAATAATAAATAACTATTTGAATACTTAAAAAAATGACCGCTAAAATAAAAAAGATAAGTTTTTTCCATAGCGGTGTAGTTATACGTTCATTTTGTAACATCCATCTACCCACCTTATAAAAAAAGGGCTGAGTGCCCTTTTATTCTGCTAAATCATTGATTAAAGTACCTGTTGTTGCTAAATTAACTTGGGCAAAAGAGGTCTTTAATGCATTGTCTTGTAATAATGTATTATCCGTCGTATAAGCTATTTCGTAATATACCGGTACTAAAGCAAAGGTATGAAGAGTCTTAACGGCATCTCCACCTTCTTTAGCTGTGTAATACTCAACTAAAACAGGCATATAAACAATAACAAGGGATCTATTTTCACCCTCAACATAGGTTACCTCTTCTAAATCAGCATTAGGTACGACGTTAACTGCCGCAAATGGTTTAGCAGCAATTACACCACTAAAACCAGTAGTTATTGCTGTTTCAGTATTAGTAAGTTGTTCAGCTACTGTTGTTAAATTAACAGAATTATAAAGCGCTAAATAAGTGAAGGATAAACTATCAAATAAACTATGATGCCAATTATCACCCGTATTATTGCCATTATAAACATTGTTTTCTAAATCGACTACTACATAGCGACTAGCAGCAACCATATCTGTTGGTAAAAATACTTCATAACCAGCTACAGCTTTTGATTCTCTAGCTACAACTGGGGTTGCTTGAGTAGCAATATTTTTACTACTTAACCATTCTTGAACTACCTTTAATTCTGAATTATCTGTATCGTGAAGCGTATAGTCAACAGTTGTATTATTACATGATGCTAAAGTAATAACTAGCAAACTAGTTACTATTAAAGCGAATAGTTTTTTCATTATTATCAATTCCTTTCAAAAATCTATGTAATTTTAACATAATTTAATAAATATTAAAAGCATTTACTTGCCATTTTCTTCTTTTTTGGCATGTGGGTGCGCTAAAGCATATTCTTTTTTAAGACTTTCATAGGTAATGTGGGTGTAAATTTGGGTAGTTGATAAATTAACATGCCCAAGTAATTCTTGAACACTCCGCAAGTCAGCCCCATTATTGAGAAGGCTAGTGGCAAAACTATGCCGCAACATATGAGGCGATATATGAAAGGTTTCCCCACATTCTTTTATGACCTTATTCAAAATCACACGCACCCCTCTAGTTGTTAGGCTAGTTCCTCTGTTGTTAATAAAAAGTGATCTATTTTTTTCATTATTGCTTTTAGCTAGTAAGGTAATTCTCTCATTATTAAGATAGTGTTTTAAATCATCGCGTAATTCAGGATAAATTAAGACAATCCGTTCCTTGCTACCTTTACCAAAAACCCTAATTTCTAAATTAACTAAATCTAAATCTTTGGTCTCTAAACCACATAATTCACTTACTCTAAGACCTGTGGCATATAGTAACTCAATAATCAAATAATCTCTAAAGCCTAATGGTTTTGTTTTATCACAGGCGTTAAGCAGCAAAATTATTTCCTTTTCTTTAATTATTTGCGGTAATCTTTTAGGCTTTTTTAAGCTTTCAATATTAGCAAAAAAATTTTTTTCTACTATTTTTTCAGCAACTAAATAATTATAAAAACCTCTTAGTGAAGCTATTTTTCGATTAACAGTAGTTGCCTTACTATCAATATTATTTAAATGACTTACAAAAGCTTTAGCCACTCTATCATTACGTAGGGATAAAATATCTTTACTAAACCTTTCCTTAGTGACAAAGTCACTAAATTCCATAATATCATTATAGTAGGCTTTAATGGTATTACTAGAATAATTAAGCACACTAGTTAAATAAACTAGGTAATTTTCAACTGCTTCGACGACTGTCATAGAGGTCCTTCATCTCTTTAATTTTAGCTAAAGCTCTTGTACCATAGGCTTTCTTCCGCTCCTTTTTATTAACATCAGTTAAGGATGGAACAATCCCAAAATTAGCATTCATTGGAACAAATTCTGTTTGAGGTTGAGAAATATAGTTTAAAAGAGAACCAATCATTGTTTCTGGTGGGAAAGCTAATAGCTCTTTACCTTGAATTAACAAATCCATATTTAGGGCTGCCACTATTCCTGTAGCAAAGCTTTCTACATATCCTTCTACTCCGCTTAACTGACCAGCAAAGAAAATTTTTGGAAATTTTTTAGTTTGTAGAGTATTATTTAATATTTTAGGAGCATTGATATAAGTGTTTTTGTGGATACGACCATATTTGGCAAAACGGACATTCTCAAGTCCTGGTATCATACTAAAAACCCGTTTTTGTTCCCCAAACTTTAAATGAGTTTGAAAACCAACAATATTAAACATCGTTTTAGCTACATCATCTTGACGCAACTGCACTACGGCATAGGGACTAACCCCCTCTGGTGTTCTTAAGCCTACTGGCTTCATTGGGCCAAAAGTTAGGGTTTTAGGTCCACGCTTAGCCATCACTTCAATTGGCATACAAGCTTCAAAAACCTTTAATTCAAAATCAGGAGTAGGAACCTCTTCTGCTGTAATAAGTGCTTCATAAAAACGGTCAAATTCTTCTTTAGTGAAAGGACAATTAAGATAATCAGCACTACCCTTATCATAACGTGATTTAAAATAAGCCTTATTATAATCAATGCTATCAGCATAAATAATTGGTGCCTGAGCATCATAGAAATAAAAATCAGCCAAACCAAACAATTCTTTAATTTGCTCAGCTAATGAATCACTTGTTAATGGTCCTGTAGCAATAATTGTATATTCATCTGGATTTATTTTAGTTACTTCTTCATTGATAATTTTAATATTAGGAAAGCTTTTAATAATATTTGTCAGCATTTTAGCATAGGCCTCTCGGTCAACAGAAAGTGATTGCCCAGCTGGAACACTATGTGCTTTAGCACATTGCATAACTAAAGAATCAAATTCTTCCATTTCGGCCTTTAAGATACCACAAGCATTTTCTAAAGAACTTGATTTTAAACTATTAGAGCAAACTAGTTCACCAAAGTCTGCGGTTTGATGAGCTGGTGTCATTTTTGTAGGACGCATTTCATAAAGTAATACCTCATAGCCCAATTTAGCTAAATGATAGGCAGCCTCACTACCAGCAAGTCCTCCACCGATTATTTTAATTTGCACAAGTAATCATCCTTTCATATAAGTCTTTAGTCCAATAAATTTCTGTAACATTATGAGCACGTAAAAAAGCATTAGTCTTGCTAAAAGGTCGAGAACCGAAAAAGCCTCGACTAGCAGAAAGAGGAGATGGGTGAACACCTCTAATAATCATGTGATTAGGATTATTTAAATATTGACCTTTCTTGATGGCAAAATTACCCCATAAGATAAAAACAATAGGACGATCAATAGTGTTAATCAACTTAATAATATTATCTGTCAAAATAGACCAACCAAAATTAACATGACTATTGGCCTTTCCTTCCTCAACGGTTAGGGTGGAATTTAATAGTAATACTCCTTGTTTAGCAAGATAAGTTAAATCGCCATCCTGCCTAACTTGAACTCCTAAATCTGTTTCCATTTCTTTATAGATGTTAATTAAACTTGGTGGTAATTTTGGACAATCAACGCTAAAAGAAAGACCATTAGCCTGGCCCTTTTCATGATAAGGATCTTGCCCAATAATAACCACCTTTATTTTGTCAATCGGCGTCTTAGATAATGCCCGATAAATCTTGTTATAAGGCGGAAAACAAGTTGTTGTATTATACGCATGAACAACCTTTTCCTTCAATTCTTTATAGTAAGGTTTCTCACTTTCTTGTGCTATAAAAGTTTGCCAATCCATATATTCCATCACTCCAAATTATATCTTTTTTAACAAAACGAGTTTTAATTATCATACTAATACCAATAATTAAAGTTAAAAGCGTAACCGCTAAACCGACACCGAAATTCATATTACGTTCAAATATAAGATCTCTACCTGGCTTTACAAAGGCTTCAAACATCGTTGATTGTAAAATCAAGATGGAGATTAAAGCTTCTGATAAGTTAATATTCCTTAGACTTATAACTACTAAATCATCGGTTTTACGCGCTTTATGCCAATTGTACGAACCCATAATTATCTTATAAAAGGTAATAACTGCCATAACAATAACATGAATCTGTGGAAAATGTAATTTATTATTCTCGCTAACAAGCGTTCTAATATTAAGAGTCGCATAAAGTGGTAATAATATTAACAAGATTCCACAAATCCGGTACGCTTTAATGATTTGGTATTTATCCTTATGACGATATACATTGTATAAAATTATTTCTCTAGAAAAAAATAAGAGTCCATAATAAATAATCAAAGTCAAAAAAAGAAGGTTAAAGTTAAAAATAGTAAATCCTAAATAATAAGCTAACATCCCCAAATTTAAAGTTAGAGAAATCAAAGAAAAAATAACTGTTCGAAAATCATATTCCTTAACCATTCTTCGCGTGATACTATTTTTATTTAATAAATTAAGAAAAAAGGTTTTAATTCGTTTAGCATTATAAACAATTAAAACAATTGTATAAGCTAAGAAAATAGCAGCTAGGGCATAAATAACATAGCCTAGTATATCATTTACTTCAAGTCTAGTACTGACTAGAATAGCTAAGAGATCTATGACAATTGTCAAAAGAAAAATAATCAACACTAACCAAATTGGCGGTTTTTTTATTTTATCTAGCATCCAATCTCCCCCTTTTCTTATAATCATAATTTTACCATATTTTTTTAAACAATTAAATAAGTACCTTTTTAATA
>CALUXJ010000050.1 GCA_944324725.1 uncultured Acholeplasmatales bacterium | reverse complement strand
TTAAAAATTATTGGTGAAGATCATACAAAAATATTTTATCGCATTTTAAAAAAGCAAGTTAACAAGGGATATTTTGTTAGTAAAGTATTAAACTTACTAAATGCTTCTATAAGCCAAACTATTGCAGCTGGCGATGGAGCAGAAGATTTAGCCTTATTCCAGCAAGCACATACAAAAATCGCCCCTGCTAATGCAGAGGACGATATTAAAAATAAAGCCGATGTTATTGTGCCAAATTATTTAGAAAATGGAGTTTTAAAATACTTAGTTGATAATGCCTGAACGTTTTAGAAGGAAAATTGCATTTGTTGATTGTGATTTTCCTTCTTTTATTTTGTAATCAAAATAGATATCACGATATTCATTTAAATAAGTTTCACTAAAATGATAATTGATTATAGTAGGAACTTCACACAATTCAAAATCATGCGTAGAAATTATAAAATCATATTTTAGTTCTTCTAACTTTTTAATTAACATTTTAGCCCCGTAAATGCGGTCTAACGTATTTGTTCCTTTGAAGATTTCATCAATTAAACATAACTTTTTAAATTCTGTCTTATCTTCTAACATCTCTTTAATTTTTTCAATTTCAGCATAAAAGCTGGAAATTCCACTTGCTAAATCATCTTTAATTCTTAAGGCTGTGTATAACATATAATTAGGTGCTACGAAGCTAGTAGCGGGAACAATTCCACAAGCGTTATTTAAAAGAATTGCTTCTGCTATCGTTCGCAAAAAAGTAGTTTTACCACTCATGTTAGAACCAGTAATGATGGTTCCCTTCGTATAAGAAAAACTATTAGTAACACAATCCTTTATTAGAATATTGTTTAAATCATTAAAGCTTAATTCTTCACCCTTTTGAGCAAGACAGCTATCATAATCACAAGCTAAATTGGCATAAGAGGCTAAATTTTCTAATTGAGCAATGCTACCTAAGATTTCCTCTATTTCACTTTCTTTAATTTGAAGACGGTTAAATAGTAATTGGAATAGGCCTTCAAAACAAATTAAGCCATTAAAGATAATTTTAAACAATAAGTTATTTTTGTAGGCTAATACTTGCCATAAACTTGATAAACGTTTAAACCTTTTTAAAGCTGTCAAAAAATATTCTTTGGTGTATTTTTCATCTAGATATGTTAGATTAAGTTTAGCCAAATAGGCTAAAACATATTTATTAGCTTCAATTGAATCATAAATATCATTAACTGCCAATGTATTAAGGCGGTCTCTAAATAAAGTAGCGTAATATAAATTTAAAATAAACGGTAAAATAATAGTTGGTAGTGGAATAATGCTTAGACCAGCTAAAACTAGGCATAAAACATCAAAAATATAGATAGCAATCAAACCTAAACTCAATTTAGGTTTAGCTGAATATTTTAAACTCAAATCTTCAACATACGTTTCTCTTTCTACATTTTGATTTATTTTATTAAAAGCCAAGCTTGCTTCTAGCTTAATTATATCCTCACTATTACCTAATATTTGTGCTTTAGAGGCAAAATTTTCTTTATTTCTTTTAATACTATAGTCAAAACCATGACACAAACTATCAGCAAAAGCATATCGACCTAAAACACTCTTTGCTGAGCTCAAAATTTCATATAGTGAGTTTTTACCAAAAACCTCAATATCTTCTAGTAAATACTTGTCTCTTAAACTTGTTTTACTAAATTCGCGCTTAAACTCACTCCCCTTATCAAAAAAGCCTTTATTATTACTAGTTTTGCCCTCTCTTCTAGCATAATGACGTAAATACGCCAAGTTAACATTTTCTAAATACCTTTTATCTAAATAATATTTATTAGTAACTGGGATACTAATAATAAATACTACTAGAACAACAATAGCTAAAATCAAGTAATGAATTTGCCAATTAGTGGTAAAGTAACAGATTAATAAAATAATGGCTAGAATTATCAAAACGGCACGAAGACCAGCAATAATATTTAAATAACTCTTATTTTTTTCTGTAAGCTGTTGAAAATTTTTTTCTTCTTGAAATTGATACATAATACTCCTAATTAAGAAAAAAATCTAAAGTTGCCTTTAGATTTTATTCCATTTTTATTTCTTGTTAACCAATGATTTAGTGTGCCAAATATCGGCATTATATTGTTCCATTGTTCTATCAGTAGTAAAGTAGCCAGATTTAGCAACATTAACGATTGACATATGTAACCACTTCTTTTGGTCCTGATATAAAGCATTAATCTTTTCATGAGCCTTGACATAAGCGTCAAAATCCTTTAAAACGAAATAATTGTCATTATATAATAGATTATTTCTAATAATTTCAAATTCATTTGGATTAACTTTATCAAAGAAACCATTAGTCAATTGGTCTAAGACCTCATGTAAACGTGGATCATTTTCATAGTATGCATATGGATTATAATCGTGATTGCGATAGGTTTCATTAACCTCTTCAGCATTCATACCGAAAATAACGATATTATCATCACCAACTAAATCTTTAATCTCTACGTTAGCACCATCTAGAGTCCCTAAAGTAACTGCACCATTCATCATAAATTTCATGTTACCTGTACCAGAAGCTTCCTTAGAGGCAGTGGAAATTTGTTCAGAAACGTTAGCTGCTGGCATAATAGTTTCAGCATAGGTAACATTATAGTTAACTACAAATACTACCTTTAAATATTTATTTGTCTCGCTATCGTTATTAACTTTATCGGCAATCGTATTGATTAGTTTAATAACTGCTTTAGCGAAAACATAACTAGCAGCGGCTTTAGCTCCAAAAATGAAAGAAGTTGGGTAGAAAGATTTTCTAAATTCCTTATCATTCTTCAAACGATTATATAAATACATGATGTGTAAAGCATTCATTAATTGTCTCTTATACTCATGAAGCCGTTTAACTTGAATATCAAAAATTGAATCTATATCTAAACTAACACCCTGTGAATTATAAATCTTACGCGCTAATACTTCCTTACGAGCTCTCTTCATCTTAGCAAATTTAGCTTGTACTACTTCATCATCGGCGTATGGTAATAGTTTTTCTAATTTAGTCATATCATGGCTAAAATCTTCCCCACAATATTCTTTAATAATATCTACTAATTCTGGATTAGATTGAATTAACCAACGACGATGGGTGATACCATTAGTCTTATTATTAAACTTACCAGGATAATAATCACTGAATGGTTTCATTTCAATATCTTTTAAAATTTCGGTATGTAAAGCAGCAACACCATTAACACTAAATGAACCATGTATACATAAAGCAGCCATATGAATAGTATTATTCTTAATAACAGCTAATTGATCTAAATATGGACTATTTTCACCATACTTTTCTACGATTTCTATCATTAAACGGCGATTGATTTCTTCACAAATAGTATAAATTCTTGGTAATAAATTCTTAAATAAATCTACTGGCCACTTTTCTAAGGCTTCAGCTAAAATCGTATGGTTTGTATAAGCACACGTATGTCTTACAATATTCCAAGCCTTATCCCAATCAAGGTGTTCTTCATCGACTAAAATACGCATCAATTCTGGAACAATTAAAGCTGGATGGGTATCATTAATATGGAAACAAACCTTCTTATCAAAATTATTTAGATTGTTACCAAAAATCTTTTTATATCTTCTTACAGCTGATTTAACACCGGCTGAAACAAAGAAATATTGTTGTTTTAATCTCAAAGTCTTACCTTCAATTGTGTCATCACTAGGATAAAGGTAAGAAGAAATCTCTCTTATTTTGCGATGATATTCAAAGGCATTATCTGGGTATGTTGAAGCAGGCTCAGCGCTCCATAAACGCAATGTATTAACAATATGGTTATTATCACCAATCATCGGTACATCATATGGAACAGCTTTAACATATTCAGCATCCTTATGTAAAACATTTAACTTACCATTTTCGGTATTCATTTCAATGTAACCATAGAAAGGAACTTCAACAGCATCTTCATCTTTTCTAATTTCCCATACATGGACATCCTTTAACCAACGATCTGGATGTTCAACTTGATAGCCATTTTTAATACCTTGTTCAAAGAAACCATAACGATATCTAATACAATTTCCATGAACTGGTAAACCTAAAGAGGCAACAGAATCCATAAAACAAGCAGCAAGTCTACCTAAACCACCATTACCTAAACCGGCATCTGATTCTTGGTGTTCTACTTCATTTAAATCTAAACCTAAATCATCAAAGGCAGACTTAACAACACCATATACTCCAGCATTCATAAGGTTGTTAGTAATCATTCTTCCCATTAAGAATTCCATTGAAAAATAATATACTACTTTCCCCTTTGATTTATCTGTTAATACTTGAGTATCATGCCAATCTTTAGCAACATACATTCTTAACATTTCACCTAATACAACAAATTGTTGATAAGGGGTAGAATCTTCAAAATTAACTGCATATTTGTTTTCTACATTGCTAACAAAAGCTTTTTTGAAAGTTTCTTTATCTTTAAAACATAAATATTCCATGAAATACTCCTCATTTTTATTTATAAATTATTAATAATAATCTCAATGGCTTTAAACACAGCCGTTTTATTATACTATAAAAAGCATTTTAATTAAATGTTTTTTAATAGCTTTTTCTAAAAAAGAATTTTATAAAACCGTTTTTATTTCCACTTCTATATTTTATATAATCTAATAAATTCACTAGGATTATTAGCTACAAAATTTAAATCATCTATATTAATATCTACTACTACTTGTGGAACACTTAGATTAGGGAGAGTAAAAGTATAAGCTATATAACCATTATAAGTACCATAATAAGTAATATCCATTTGATAATATTCTATAAATTTATTACTTAAGGTAGCTTTTAATCGATATTTATTAAATATACCTAATGAACCTATTTCTTGCGGTTTATAATTATTATCTAAAATACCCTCATTATTATCAATTCCACCATTTTGATAATAAGCTAAAGACTTTAAATCTTCATAACTAATATCCCCATTTTCATATACTTCTTTTATAGAATAAGTTTTACCATAATCTCTAGTTTTAGAAAAACCAACAAAATATACTAATACAAGAATTACAATAAGCGATAAAATTATAATTAATATTTTCTTTTCGGAAATGAATAATCTTATTTTACTCATATAATCACTTACCATTTCTTCTAAACTAATTTAACTATTTTTTACTTCTTTTCATCTTTAAAATGGTAATGCCAAGAGGTGGAACTGTAATTTCGACACATTGATTAAAATTATGACTTGGTTCATTAATGATTTTAATATCTTTACCATTAATTTGACCTGAACCATAATATTTCATATCATCTGAATTAATTAATTCTTTGTAAGTATTAGTTCCTGGTACCCCTATTCTATAATAATGATAAGTATTAGGAGTACAATTTAAAACAATTACTAAATGTTCTTTAAAATCTTTTGCATATCTAATATAAACAAAAATTGATTGGTTAGCATTATTAGCATCAATCCATCTAAAGCCATCTGGATGGTAATCTAGCTCATATAAAGCCTTTTCTCTATTATATATTTTGTTTAAATCCTTAATGTATTTATTAGCTCCTTTATGTGAGTCATAGTCCAAGAGATTCCAATCTAATCCTTTATAAAAAGCCCATTCACTAAATGGAGCTAGTTCATTGCCCATAAAAGATAACTTTTTACCTGGATGAGTTAACATATACCCCATTAACAAACGGAAATTAGCAAATTTTTGCCAATAATCACCAGGCATTTTATTTAAAAGGCTTCCCTTCATATGTACTACTTCATCATGAGAGAATGGTAAAACAAATTGTTCGTTATAAAAGTAAAGCATACTAAAGGTTAATAAATTATGGTGATATTTACGATAAATTGGATCTAACTTAAAATATTTAAGAGTATCATTCATCCATCCCATGTCCCACTTATAATTAAAGCCTAGACCACCCATATCACTAGGCTTAGTTACACCAGGATAATCAGATGAATCCTCAGCAATTAATAAAACACGGTCATCTTTAGCAAAAATATTCCGAGACAATCCACGTAAGAAATCACAGGCCCCACTATTTTCTCCTCTATTTTTATTGCCTAAATAATAAATAATATTAGAAACAGCATCTACTCTAAAGCCATCAACATGGTAATAATTCATGAAAAACAAGGCATTTGAATAAAGGAATGAGCGTGTCGTTCCCTTACCTAAATCAAGATTAGCTGTTCCCCATTCATAGTTTTCTCGGTCCTGTTCATTAGGATATTCATAAACTGGGCTACCATCAAACATATATAAACCATTCGCATCTTTGCAAATATGACCAGGAACCCAATCAAATATTACCCCAATATTATTCTGATGACATTTATCAATAAAATACATTAATTCTTTGGGCAAACCGTATCTACTCGTAGCTGAATAATAACCTGTTCCTTGATAACCCCATGAAGCATCAAGTGGATGCTCATAAATTGGCATTAATTCAACATGAGTGTAATTATAGTCCTTCAAATATGGTACTAAAAGATCAGCTATTTCTTTATAAGAATACACCTCATTAGGTTCTTCACCTAAACGACGCCAAGAACCAAAATGTAATTCATATATTAACATTGGCTGATCATAAGTTTTTGGATGATTATACATATAATCTTCATCCTGCCACTTGTAGCCTTTAATATCATAAACAACTGAGTCCTTATTTGGCCTTAAGCCTGAACAAAAGGCATAGGGATCTGATTTATAAAGCAATTCATAACCCGTATCAATTACATATTTATATTTAGCAAACTCCAAATTTTTATCAATTTTCAAATACCAAATACCATAATTATCAATTTTTTCCATTTGGTCTTTATCCTTGGCATAATTATTCCAAGAACCCATAATATTTACCTTTTTAGCATTAGGAGCATAAACTACAAATTCACAGCCGATGATTAAACCATCCTCATTTTTTACAAGATGTGAGCCCATAACCTCATATAATTCTGTGGCCTTACCTTGATCAAAAAAATATAAAAAATTGCTGTCAATTTTATCCCTTACTAACATCTCTAACCTCCAAATAAAAACGTTTTCTATAATAATTATAGCAAACATTTTCTCCTATTTAAAGCAAAAAGTCTATTTTACTAGCTTTTCCTGTAAAATAGACTTAAACGTTTCATATTTATAACCTTTCTGCAATAAATAGTTGACAATTTTTTGATATTTAACTTTATCATCCCATTTGCTATACCGAACAATTAACTTATCAATTAAATCTTCTAATTGTCCTAAATCATCAGTAAAATTTGCTAATGTATCTGTGATTATAGCTTGGTCTATATGCTCACGATAGGCTAAATAGTTTTTTATATAATTGTTACCATAACCTTTTTTATTTAAACTATAGGCCTTTGCATAAGCATATTTATAATCATTAATAATATTTTGACTAATTAATCTATCAATTATCAAATCTATATCAATATCGGGATACTTTTCCTTAATTACTTTGGCAAAATTATATCGCGATTTAGGAAAGCGCAAATAATAATTTTTAATATCGTCATAATGTTTATACAAATTATCATAAGCTAAAATTTGTGAAACATCTAAAACCTCTTTGCCTTTTACTAAACGATATTTAATAACTGTTTCTTCACATAGTTCATAGATTGTTCCGGCTATATTAACTTTATAAATATTTTTACGCACTGGGACTAAATCTATTACTTTAGCGTTTGGCTTTGCTTGCATATTCTCCAACTACTTCCCTAGTTGAGGTGAAAAAGGTAAAGGCTTCTTCATCAATTTCTTTAATCATTTCACCTAACTTATAGCTTTCATTTTTATTTAAAACGCAAATTAACATAACCTTATTAC
Source organism: uncultured Acholeplasmatales bacterium (assembly GCA_944324725.1). Taxonomy (GTDB): domain Bacteria; phylum Bacillota_I; class Bacilli_A; order Acholeplasmatales; family Anaeroplasmataceae; genus CALUXS01. Next base: position 1,979 of record CALUXJ010000050.1, on the reverse strand, counting down.
TATTGGTATAGCCACCTCTAACATCACTTTCTGTACAACCGCGACCAATTTGCTTAAAAATCATGTTTTTGACTTCTTCTGGCTTAGAGGTAATAATGTAGGCTGTGCGCTTAGACCGAGCATTCAACGTAATCATATCAATGATATAAGCTGCAAAATAAACACTTAAAATTCCAAAGAAAGTATACTCAAAATTGTATGTTAATGGCAGGGTAAAGCTAAAACCACTTAGCAAACAAATTATCCAATCCGTACCATACATCGCAAAGGAGTATGGAACCTTTAAATATTTAGAAATGCTCTTTTGAATAACATCTAAGCCACCTGTAGAACCATTATTCTTTAGACAAATACCAATACCCACTCCCTGCAAAGCAGAACCACATAAAAAAGCTATCAACAATCTATTTTCAACTGTTCTTAAAATAATATCCTGTGGTACCAATAACTCAAATATTAAGACATATGTAGGGGCAAGCGCACTTGCTAATACCGTTTTAAAGAAAAAATCTTTACCTAGTAAAATTAGACCTAAAAGGAGACATATAGCTTCAATAATATATAAAAATATTGATTGTGGCATATCAATCATATCTAGAACTGGCTTTAGTATAATTGAAATACCTGTTACTCCTCCTGCAACTAGATTAGATGGACTATAGAAAAAATAATAGCCAACATCCATTATAAGAACGCCTAGTGCTATGAAAAGCATTTGTTTTGTTTTAGCAGCTAAAAATGTTTTATTCATTGGCATGTTCCTTTTCATATTTTAAATAACTAAGCATGAAACCTAAAAGATCGCCATCCATAACTTGAGTGACATTATTGGTCTCATAGCCTGTACGATGATCTTTAACCAAAGTATAGGGACAAAAAACATAAGAACGAATTTGTGAACCAAAATTAATTCCCTTTTGTTCACCTTTAATATTTTTTAATTCCTTGTCTCTTTCTTCAATTTGTCGTTCTAAAAGCTTAGCTTTTAAGATTTTTAAAGCCACTTCTCTATTTTTGATTTGACTTCGTTCATTCTGACAGGTTACAACAATACCAGTTGGTAAATGGGTCATTCTTACAGCCGAATCAGTTGTATTAACCGACTGACCACCAGCTCCACTTGAATGATATACATCAATTTTTAAATCCTCATCCTTAATCTCTATGTCGTTTGTCTCCTCTAGTTCAGGAGCTACATCACAAGAGCAAAAGGAAGTATGTCGTCTTGCTCCACTATCAAATGGAGATATTCTAACTAGACGATGAACACCTCTTTCACCTTTAAAAAGTCCATACGCATTCTTGCCCTTTATTAAAAAGGTAACTGATTTTATGCCTGCCTCTTCACCAGCTAAATAATCAAGGACTGTCAGTTTAAAGCCCTGCTGTTGGCAAAATCTTTGGTACATGCGATAAAGCATACTAGCCCAGTCCATACTTTCTGTACCACCGGCGCCAGGATGCAGCTCAACGATACAATTTAAAGCATCATATTTATCGCTTAAAAGAGCTGCTTCTTCTGCTTCTGCGATAGTTTTTTGAAAAGCTACAATTTCATCATCTAAAAGAAGCATCAGCTCTTCATCACTTTCAGCTAACTCACTAAGTTCAACAATAGATTCGTATTCTTTACTTACTTTTTGATATAAATTAATGCTATCACGTAATTTATTAGCTTCCGCTATAATTTGATTAGCTTTTTTTTGATCATTCCAAAAAAGGGGATCACTTATTAAAGCATCTAAAGAGGCTAATTTAGCCTCTTTAGATTTAATTTGTAGTGCTTCATAAAGATCGCCAATTTTTTGCTGAAAGGTTGTCATATTTTTATTTATCTCATAGCGATCCATAAAGCCCTCCTTATTTATTTAAACCGCAACAATTTTTATATTTCTTGCCACTTCCACATGGACATGGGTCATTACGACCTACCTTAGCAGTTTCTGGCTTATTAGTCTTTGGCTTAGGTTTTACCGCAT
>CALUXJ010000049.1 GCA_944324725.1 uncultured Acholeplasmatales bacterium | reverse complement strand
AATTGTAATTTTACTTCAAAATAAGAATAAAAACGCTTATTTTTTTAAATGGTAGTTGTGAAAAGTAAATAAAAATGGTAAAATATCAAAAATATAAGGAGGTTAAGGTATGAAGCTAAATGAACGTGGATTATTAGTAGTTTTGTCTGGTCCATCTGGAGTTGGTAAGGGAACGGTCAGGAAAGCTTTGTTTGCTATGCCAGAGCAAAACTTTGTTTATAGTGTTTCCATGACAACGCGTAAACAACGGCCTGGTGAGGTTGATGGTGTTGATTATTATTTCGTTTCTAAAGAAGAATTTGAAGAACGAATTAAAGAAAACAAATTTCTTGAATATGCCGAATTTGTTGGTAACTATTATGGAACACCATTAGATAAAGTGGAAGAACAACTTTCTTTAGGTAAAGAAGTAATTCTTGAAATTGAAGTTGAAGGTGCCTTACAAGTTAGAGATAAAGTCAAGGATGCCGTTTTAATCTTTTTGGTTCCACCTTCAAAAGAAGCTTTGTATCACCGCCTACATTCTCGGGGGACTGAATCAGAAGAAGTAATCGCCGAGCGAATTGCAAAAGCCAATCGAGAATTTAAGCTAGCTTATAAGTATGATTATATTGTAGTAAACGATGAGGTTGTTAATGCTGCTGATCGGATTATGGCAATAATCAGAGCTGAACACGCTCGTACGGAAAGATCTATTCATAAGTATATGAAACTTATTGAAGGAAATTAGAAAATATGCTACAATAACGTGATGGAGGTAATATTATGGCAAATTCAGAAGAAAAAATCGATGGTATGCGTTATCCTTCAATTGACGCATTGTTAAAGGTTATGGATTCAAAATATAAATTAGCTTATGCAGCAGCAAAAAGAGCTAAAATAATTGAGGAAGAAAATTATACTTCTTTACCAAACCCAAAATGCAAAAAGCCAATTGGCCAAGCTTTAGAAGAAATTTTAGCAGGAGATACTACTATCACATTTAGTGATGATAAAAACGATTAATAAATCGTTTTTTTTATAATTATGAATGATGAAATTAAATTAAAATTAGAATTGCTACCTGACAAACCAGGTTGTTATCTAATGAAGGATAAAACCGGACAAATTATTTATGTTGGTAAGGCAAAAAATTTAAAGAATCGTGTTAGAAGCTATTTTCATGGGAGTCACAATGCTAAGACAACTAAATTGGTAAGTGAAATTAATACTTTTGATTATATTATTACAGCTTCTAATAAAGAGAGTTTTGTTTTAGAAATTAATTTAATTAAACAATATGATCCTAAGTATAATATTATGCTTAAGGATGATAAGACCTATCCATTTATTGCCTTAACTAATGAGCCTAATCCACGCCTAATTGTGACCCGTGAACCACGAAAGCGCAATAATGCAAAGTATTTTGGCCCTTATCCGAACGTTAGGGATGCCCGATTGACGTGTAATCTTTTAAATCAACTATTCCCATTACGTAAATGTTATAAGTTACCTAAAAAGGAATGTCTGTATTATCATATGCATCAATGTCTAGGACCATGTATTAATAAAGAGGCTTTTGATTATTCAGAAATTAAAAAGGAAATAAGTGACTTTTTAAATGGTAAGACAGATAAAGTTTTAGCAATATTAGAAAATAAAATGCAACAAGCAGCTAATAATTTAGAATTTGAAAAAGCCAAAGAATATCGGGATGAGATTACTTCAATTAAAAATACGACAGATCCGCAAAAGATCGATTTAAATCGCAATATTAATGTTGATTATATCGGAACCTATGCTAAAGATGATAATTTAGCAATCCATATCTTGATGATGCGCCAGGGTAGTATCACCTTAAATTATAGTACAATAGTTCCTATAATTGGTGACGAAAATGAAACATTTAATGCCTTTATGACGCAATATTATACTCCAAGTATTACTCCAAAAGAATTATTTGTTGAGGCTAAATATTATGATGATGATTTGGCAAGTGTTTTAAATACCAAGCTAACTACACCTCAAAAGGGACAAAAGTATGAAGTTCTTGATATGGCCATTTTAAATGCTAAAAAGGATTTAGAGACTAAGTTCTTAATAAATCAAAATAAAGCTTTGCGAGCTACCGAAACTATTGAGGAATTAGGTAAATTGCTTGGGATTCCTACCCCTTATACAATTGAGTCTTTTGATAACTCTAACCTCTTTGGTGAATATCCCATTTCAGCTTTAGTTGTCTATAAAAATGGTCGCCCATGTCCTAAACTTTTTCGTAAATATCATGTTAAAACTGTTAAGGGAGCGAACGATTATGAGACGATGAAGGAGGTTGTTTATAGACGTTATTTACGTCTTGTTATGGAAAATGAACCTCTTCCTGATTTAATCTTAATGGATGGTGGTCAAATTCAGGTTAATGCATGTTTAGAAACTTTACAGTCTCTAAATGTTACAATTCCTGTAGCTGGTATTCAAAAGGATGATCACCACAAAGCCAAGTTAATTTATTATGCGGGTAGGGAAATAACTCTTTCTAAAAATAGTCCAGTTTTTTTGCTAATTTCCAACATTAGCCAAAGAGTACATGATTTTGCTATTAGCTTTTTCCGTTCTACCAAGGCTAAAGGTTTATTTGCTTCCCGTTTAGATGGAATAAAAGGACTTGGAAAAGCTCGAAAAGAAAAACTATTAAGCCACTTCATTACAATAGATGCTATTAAAAAGGCTTCAGTTGAAGAAATAGTTGAGCAAGGTATTCCACAACAGGTAGCAGAAGAAGTGTTAAATAAATTGAATGAGGATGATTAGATGCGCATTTATGGACAAATTAAAATAGTGAATAAAGATAAGAGAATATATGCTGTCCAAACCAAGTATAGAATTTATTATATCTATTTTCAGCGCTCTCTTATGCACACTTTTAAGAATTATTTAGCGGAAGGAAATTTAATTGACTTAGAAGTAGTAGAGCCTAAGCAAAGAGATAAGTATTATTGTTATCAAGTATATTACATTAATAAGCTAAAATCACTTAGCTTGAATCGGCTATATTTTGCCGAAGATAGAAATATCTTATCACTTAAATATTTGTTAAATAGTGTTAAAAATGTTTTAGTTCTAGATTTAGAGATGACAATGCCACCCTATAACTATAAAGGAAGCTTTAATTCAGAAATTATTCAAATGGGCTATATTCTTTATGATGCTAATGGTAATGAAATAGAAAATTATAATAATTATATTAAGGCTCAAATGGAGATTAATTCTCGAACAACCTCTTTCTTGAACCTTAAGAAACGGGATTTTTATAAAACGGCCATTTCCTATTATAAAGCATATAAGGATTTAAGGCATGTGATTAAAAAATACAATCCAGCCATTATCGTCTATGGTAGAAACGATATTTTATCTTTAAAAAAGAGTTTTAATCTTTATAAGCTGCCAGATATTTTACAGTATAGAAGAATTATTAATTTAGCAAGTCTCATTCAAAATTATTACCATCATACGAATGAATATGGTCTTTTTACCCTTTTTGCAAAATATTATAAAACAGATTTAGTGCAAGAACATAATGCTTTATCTGATGCTTTAGTTACCTATGATGTGTTTAAAGCCTTTAAAGCTGATGTGTTACATAATGAAAAAACGCTATAATAGATATGACCTCAAGTTCAATAATAAACTTGAGGTTTTTTATGTTGGTATTGGAAAATTAGTAGAAAAAAAGAATTGCTAACTAATAAAGAAATACTTTAATTAGAAAACAATTCTTTTAGATTTAATAAATTATTTTAATACCATAAAAATTGGCAAAATCATTGGTTTACGATCAGTTTCATCATAAATCAATTTAGACAAGAAATCTTGAACATTGTATTTTAATATATTTAGGTTAACTAATTTTACTTTATTAATTTCACTTTGAATATATTTTTTAGCCATATCAACAATGTGCTTTGTTAATTCTTCACTATCTTTCATATAAATAAAACCACGACTTACAACTTGCGGTTCGATAGGAAGCAATTTCTTTTCCGGATTAATAGTGACAATGATGCTAAATAGCCCATCCTCAGCTAAGACCTTACGTTCACGAATAATAGAACCTGAAACATCACCAATTTGATTACCATCGATATAAACTTCACCACTATTAACATGACCAGCAATTCGAGCTCCACGCTCATTAATACAGAAAACATCGCCATTTTCTAGGACAAAGGCATTTTCCTTTTTGACACCACAGCTGATAGCCAAATCGGCATGGACTCTTTGCATACGATACTCACCATGGACAGGCAAGAAATATTTTGGTTTTAGTAAAGCCTGAATCAGCTTTAGCTCACCTTGAGAAGCATGGCCAGAAGTGTGAGTATCCGTTAAAGGTGAGTGTGTTATTACATTACAACCATTTTTAATTAGAAGATTAATGGTTTTATTGACACCCTCTTGATTACCAGGAATAGGTGAAGAAGAGAAAATAATTGTATCACCAGGAATTAATTTAATTTGTCTATGGGTACCTCCAGCAATCCGGGAAAGGGCAGCCAATGGTTCACCTTGAGAACCTGTACAAAGTAGAGTAATTTCTTCTGGTTTATAGTTTACAATTTCTTCTGGTTCAATAATAGTACATTTTGGTGGCTTAATATAACCAACCTGTTGGCCGATTTCAATAGTTTTAGCCATGGACCGACCAAAGACAGCTACTTTACGTTTATTGATGACAGAAGCCTCAATAATCTGTGAAACTCTATATATATTTGAGGCGAATGTAGCAACAATGGCTCGCCCTTGAATATGAGAAAATAACTCTTTAATTGAGTCACCAATTCGGCGCTCTGATTCAGTAAAGCCAGGTACTAAAGCATTGGTAGAGTCAGCTGAAAGGCATAAGACACCTTCAGAGCCAAGCTTAGCCAATTTTTCGTATTCCGCTTGGGGACCTACTGGTGTGAAATCAATTTTAAAATCACCAGTATGGATAAAATTACCATAAGGAGTTTTAAATACCATGGCAAAGCTATCAGGAATGGAGTGATTTAACCGGATAAAGGAAAGTTCAATTTCCTTAAAACGATAGGTGAAATAGGATTTAAACTCCACAATTTGGATTGGTTCAAGATCCTTATGTTCCATTAATTTACTTTGAATTAAATCAACACTAATACCTGCGGCATAAATTTTAGGTATTTTAACTTGTTTTAACAAGTAAGGAATACCTCCGATATGATCTTCATGCGCATGTGTAATAAATAGGCCCACAATCTTTTCTTGGTTTTGTTTTAAATATTCAAAATCAGGTATTACATAATCAACTCCTAGTAAGTGTTCATCAGGGAATAAAATGCCGGCATCGATGACAAAGATTTGATTATCATATTGTAAACAGTACATATTTTTACCGACTTCGCCTAAACCACCAAGGGCAAAGAAGGCTAAGTCTTTACGATTAATTACCTTATCCACAAAAAAACTCCTTTCTATAGAATCGCATTCGTTTATTGTATTATACAATAAAAAATCAACCTTGAAAAGTATAATATATAATGTTTTTTTTGTCAATTAAAAACATAGGCAAAATCCGAATATTGGGCATAAAATAGTGGTTTTTTTGCTTAATAAATGATATAATGTTTAAATGATAAATATAAGAAAGGAGTATATAATAAATTGCATAATTTATTATTCTAAATATGTTAGCAAGTAAAATGTTATTAAAAACTCTTAAGGATACACCACAAGAGGCCAAAATACCTTCACATATCCTTTTATTAAGAGCAGGAATGATTAAAAATGAGGTTTCAGGTGTTTTTAACTATTTGCCTTTAGGCTTAAGAGTATTACGTAAAATTGAAAATATTATTCGGGAAGAGATGGATAATAGTGGAGCAGAAGAGATTCTTTGCTCAGCTATTCAGCCAAAAGAGGCCTGGGAAGAGTCTGGACGTTGGTCAAAGTATGGTCCAGAGTTAATTCGCTTTAAGGATCGTCATGAAAGAGAATTTTGTTTAGGTCCAACTCATGAGGAAATATTTACTACCATAGTAAGAGACTTAGTAAAATCAAGTAAAAATTTACCATTAAATATTTACCAAATTCAAACAAAATATCGGGATGAAGTTAGACCACGTTTTGGTTTAATGCGCAGCCGTGAATTTATTATGAAGGATGCTTATTCGTTTGATAAAGACCAAGAAGGCTTAGATAAAAGCTATCAAAATATGTATGACACTTATAGTCGTATATTCGATCGTTTTCACTTAAAATATCGGCCTGTTCTAGCGGATACAGGTTCAATTGGTGGTAATGCTAGTCATCAATTTATGGCTTTATCTGAGGTCGGTGAATCTGATATCGTTTATTGTGATGATTGTGGTTACGCTGCCGATGTCGAAAAGGCGGAAGCTAAAGCGGATAATTATCAAATGAATCTTGAACCAGCAGATATTGTTGAGGTAGAAACCCCAAATATGCGGACTATCGAAGAAGTTTCTAGCTATTTAAAGGTTATGCCAAAGGAAATGGTTAAAACTATCATTTACTATGATAATTTTAATAAACAATTTGTCGCAGTATTAGTTCGTGGAGATAGAGAGGTTAATGAAATTAAAGTAATTAACGCCATTGATTCAACAGAAAATGATTTACGTTTAGCAACAGAAGAAGAAATTTTAGGATTAGGCAGCATCCATGGCTTTTGCGGTCCTATTGGTCTAAATATTAAAATACTAGTAGATACCGAAGTAAGTCTTTTAAAGCGAGCTATTGTCGGTGCTAATAAAGCTAATTATCATTTAACTAATGTTTGTTATGGTAGAGACTTCACTGGTCAAGTTGGTTTCTTTAGAAAAGCTTGTGGGGGCGATTTATGTCCAGTATGTGGTAAACCATTAAAACAAGAACGAGGCATTGAGGTTGGTCAAATCTTTAAACTTCAAACTAAATACAGTTTACCAATGAATTGTACCTACACCAACGAGAAGAATGAACAGGTTCCAATGGTTATGGGTTGTTATGGTATTGGTGTAACTAGAACTTTAGCAAGTATTATTGAACAATATCATGATGATTTAGGTATCATTTGGCCATTAAATGTTGCGCCATACCATGCTGTAATTGTTCCAATTAATTATAAAGATGAGGCTCAACAAGCTTTAGCTAATGAACTATATAATACACTAACTAAGGCAGGGGTAGAAACAATCTTAGATGATAGGGATGCTAAACCAGGTTTCAAATTCAAGGATTGGGAATTAATTGGTATTCCTTATATGATTATTTGTGGACGTAATAGTGTTAATAATGTAGTCGAGTTTAAGGTTAGAACGAAGGTCGAAGAAAAACAAGAGCTTCCAGTTGAACAAGTAATCTCAACTATACTAAATGCAGTAAAGGATATAAGATAAGATGGAATATAAAAGTTTACAACGTAAGACAATTTTCTTAAATATATTACGCTTTCTCGTTCCCTTTTTGGCTTTTGTAGGTTGTTTTGCCTTAGGTTTGCTTTGGGACGATAATGCTTCCTTCTTTATTACTTTGGCTTTAGCTGTTTTGGCGGTAGCTTCCTTTATCTATTTTTCTAATAAAGTTAAACGTAATTTGTTAATTTTAGAAGATTTAATTTTTACTAATGCCTTAAAGGGTATATACGATAAAAAGAAAACTACCAATGCTCGTAGTTTCTTAAATATCAGCGAATTGGTAAGAAATAAATTACTTATTGAACCTTATAAACGTTATGGTTTTTTATACTATGAAGTGGTATACAACCGGGTTGTTATTGACTCCTCTAATTTAACTTTAGAATATTTAGAAGATAGCAATAAAAAAAGAAAGAAAACATATTATGGTTTTTTAGGTCGGGCAATTAGATATGAATTACGTAGTCATCACCAGCTATATTTAGTCAATAAAAAATCTAAATATTTTAATGTTGGCGATTCAATATGTGATGATGATACCTTCCTTGTTTCCGGTTTTAAGCCTAATTATGAACGTTTAGTTAAAAATGGTTCTTTAGCTAATTTAAAAGAATATTTAACGAAAAATAACTTAAACGCCTCAATTTTTTATCTAAATGAGGCTATCTATATTTTACTTGAAGAAGATGTAGTGACAATCAATCCTAAGTTAACAAAAAAGATTGATGATGAATATATCAATAATTACCGGGCTAAGTTTAGAGCACCACGTGATTTAGCCGATATTTTAAAAATTTCAAAGTAGGTAGATTATGGACACATATAAGGAACAATATGATAATTTAGTAAAACATCTATATCCAACTAAGGAAGCTCTGCAAAGAAAAATTATTAAGCTAGAATCAATTTTATCTTTGCCCAAAGGTACAGAACACTTTATGAGTGATTTGCACGGAGAATTTCCAGCTTTTAAGCATTTAATTAATAATTGTTCAGGGGTTATTAGAGAAAAAATAGCTGTTTGTCTACCAGAATTAAAGGAAGAAGAAAAGGACCAATTTGCCACGCTTATTTATTATCCTGTTGAAAAATTAAAATTAATAAATAACAAGACTAATGAATGGTATTTTACCACTTTATTAAATTTAGTACGGTTGACTTCTTTAATTTCTTCAAAATATTCTCGTGAGTACGTCAAAAAAATGATTAATGATGACTACAGCTATGTTATTGATGAATTACTACATACCAAGGATAATAGCGAGTCAAATATTAGAGATTACTTTAAAAATATTTTAAAAGCTATCATTAATACGAAGGCCGCTGAAGATTATATAATTGAATTTTGTCGTATTATTAAAAAGCTAGCGGTTGCTCGTTTACACATAGCTGGTGATATTTTCGACCGAGGACATCATCCTGGTAGTATAATAGAACTATTGCGTCAACATCATTCCCTAGATATTGAATGGGGAAACCATGATGTTTTGTGGTTTGGCGCGCATGCTGGCAATCCAGTTTTGATATTTTATGTTCTTTATAATAGTGTTAAATATAACAATTTGAGTGTTTTAGAAAATAGTTATGGTATCAGCTTAAGGAAATTAACTAATTATGCCAAATTACTTTATGATGGTAGTGATAATTTTATTGATCCGCTAGTTAAAACGACTTTAGTGTTGTTATTAAAGCTAGAAGGGCAGTTGATAAGCCGTAATCCTAAATTGTATAATGCTCTAACGTTAGTTTTAAACAATATTGATTACCAAAAGGGACTATATTGTTTAGACGGTAAAAATTATAAACTTACTGATAAGAATATTAAGGGATTAGATTATAATAATCCTTATCAAATTAATAGTATTGAAGAAGACATTATTAATTCTTTAATTAAGGATTTTAAGAATAGTCCCCGTTTGAAAGTGCATTTAAGATTTTTGTTAGAGAAGGGGAGTGTCTATAAGGTCTATAATGATAATTTAATTTATCATGGTTGTGTTCCTTTAGATGAAAATGGTAATTATAAATCAGTTTATACTCCTGCTGGTCTAAAATCAGGTCGAGAGCTTTTTGATTATCTAGATACTTTAATTCGCAAAGTGGTTTTAGGCAGTGGAAGCAAGGATGAGTTAGATTATCTATACTATTTATGGAATGGTTATGACTCTCCATTTACTGGCAGATGGTATAAAACTTTTGAATTAGCATTTTTAACAGATAAATACTTGCAAAATGAGGCTCGTAATCCTTACTATGATTATCGTAATCAAAAAGAAGTTTGTTTGCGAATTTTAGACTCCTTTGGTGTTAGCCAACAAGGTCACATTATTAATGGTCATTTACCTGTTAAAGTAAGTAGTGGTGAAAGTCCAATTAAGGCTGAAGGCAAATTAATCATTATTGATGGTGGTTTTTGCCAAGCTTACCACAAAAAGACGGGGATTGCTGGTTATACACTGATAAGTAATTCGCATGGTTTACGGATTAAGGCTCATAAGGAATTTCCTGGTCTAGATGAGGTTTTAGCTAAAAATAAAGATATTATTTCTAGTTCGACCATAATTGAAACATATCCATGCCGGTTAGAAAATAAAGATACTACTGATGGTAAGGAATTAGAACTTTTACTGAATGGTCTACGTAAGCAATTGAAATAAGCTAGGAAAGCTAGCTTATTTCAGATTGTTGACAAAGCGATTATTTAGACAGTCATTTAGGCTGAAAAAATAGTCGCTTTTATTTTTTTTAAAAT
>CALUXJ010000048.1 GCA_944324725.1 uncultured Acholeplasmatales bacterium | reverse complement strand
CTTGTGTTACCAGCAAGGCAACCAAAAGCATTTCTGTATCAAGTCCTAAAGCTGTACCATACGCTGTGGCCATGTCAATAATCGTATAAACACCATCTATATAAAAGAAAAAAGCTAATAAGAATAATATAACATGTGGGGTTTTAATGATTTCTTTTATCGTATTACCCAAATTGCTAAAGCATTTAAAAACATTAGGTTTATCACAAGCTATATATCTTGTTTGTTTATAATTTTTGAGTAAAGGAAATGTTAAAACCAGCCACCAAATCGCAATAATCAAAATAGCTATAGCCATACCAGCATAAAGACTTAAGTGCATTTCTGCATAAAACAAAACAAAAACTAAAGCTATTAAAAATGGTATACAACTACCAATATAACCATAGGCATAACCTGTTGAAGAAATTTTATCCACTCTTTCTTCACTAGTAATGTCTGTCAACATCGAATCATAAAATATCAAACTTGAACTATAGCCTATTTTGGCAATAGCAAAGAAAACCAAAAATAATATCCATTTCATCGGAATGGCTAAAATTGCACAACCAATTACGCCAACTAGTACTGTCGTTAAAAATATAGGTTTTTTGAAACGACTATAATCTGACAGGCTTCCCATAATTGGTCCAATTATGGCAACAATAATCGTTACTATAGATGCTGTATACCCCCAATAAGCTAAATAATCAACGCTACTTATTCCATCAGCTTCAGCTAAAGCATTAAAGTAAATTGGGAAAATAGTAGCAATCATTAGCGTAAAAGCTGAATTAGCCACATCATATAAAATCCACGCTTTTTCTTTTTTAGTCATCATATTCACCTTCAAAATTGTAATTAAAATTTTCATTTAATTTGGTACCATTTTGTAAATAAGTATATAAACTTTTCACATTAATTATAGCTTCAGCCAAACTTATTTTCCATAATTCTAATATGTGATTTAAAGGCTCTGTATCAATTGGATCTATTTTGTCACTCAAAAGCATGTCCTTATTATTTTGATAAGTACCCGTTAAATGCATTACTAAACTAACAACAAACCTAATCATTTTGTTGACATTATAAGCATACTTGGTAATAAATCTAGTATCTTTATAAGCCTTCTTTACCTCTTTATTAGTAAGCTCATCTATGCTTGCTATTTCATTAACTAAGTTTTCTCTAAGCTTAATATGTTGATAAAAGTAATTTGGTCTTAATTTTATATTTTCTTTGCTCATTAAGACATATTCAAATTCTCTTTCAAGTTTAACATGCGAATATTCCTTTTCAATTTTGTGGATATATTGATGCACATTTTTATCTAAGGTAAAGTGGGTTATATAGCCAAAGAGAAAAGCCAAATAATTGTCATTTCTATTATCTTTAGAAAATTTTATTTTTTTGGCAGCTTGTCTATGTAGTTGATCAGCCTTTTTTGTTAATGGTAGCCCCTTAGTAAAACCATAAAAGTATAACGGATCTGGTCCCAGGGCCCCCAAATAATACTCATCTATATTGAAATTTATAATTTGTTGTATTTCCGATGGCAACTCAACAATAATTTTAGTTGCAAATAACTTATGTGCAAATATTGCTGGCATTAAAACACCTTCTTTTCAAAACTAGATAAATTATAACAAGTTATTAAAAATAGTTAAACCTAAAAATTGTAAAATTGTGGTAAATTATGTTATTGGCACTCTTCTATTGACAGTGCTAATTTTTTGAGTATAATAATAGTTGTAAAAAGTTAGGAGACTTTTTATAGGAGGTATAAATTATGCAACAAGAACCAAATTATGCAAACGATCCAAATGTTTTAGAAAAATTTGGTCGAAATATAGTTGAACTTGCGCGTCAAGGCAAGATTGATCCTGTCATTGGTCGTGATGAAGAAATTCGTCACATCATAAAAATCTTGACTCGTAAAACGAAAAATAACCCTGTGCTTATCGGTGAGCCTGGTGTTGGTAAAACAGCTATCATCGAAGGTCTAGCAAGACGTATTGTTGCTAATGATGTCCCTATTTCATTAAAAGATAAAGAAATTTATGAACTTGATATGGGTTCATTAGTAGCAGGTGCTAAATATAGAGGTGAATTTGAGGAACGTTTAAAAGCCGTTCTTAATAAGATTAAGGAATCAGATGGTAAAATTATTATGTTTATCGATGAAATTCACTTAATCGTAGGAGCAGGTAAAGCTGATGGTGCCCTTGATGCAGGTAATATGCTAAAACCTATGCTTGCTAGAGGCGAATTGCATTGCATTGGTGCAACTACTCTTAAGGAATATAGAGAATATATTGAGAAGGATAGTGCCCTAGAAAGACGTTTCCAAAAAGTATTGGTAGCTGAACCAAGTGTTGAAGACACAATTTCTATCTTACGTGGCATTAAGGAAAGGTTTGAAATGCATCATGGTGTTCATATTACTGATAATGCAATTGTAGCAGCTGCTACGATGGCAAATCGATATATAACTGATCGTTTCTTACCTGATAAAGCTATCGATTTAATCGATGAGGCTTGTGCTTCATTAAGAATGCAGATTGATTCAAGGCCAGTTGAATTAGATGATTGTGATCGTAAAATTACTCAATTAAAGATTGAACAAATGGCCTTAAAAAAAGAATCCGATCCAGCTAGTCAAACTAGATTGAAAGCTATTGAGGATGAATTAAATGCTGAAACAAAGAAACAGGGCGAATTAACTGCTGAGTGGCAAAAGGAAATTAAAGAACTTAATACTTATAAAGCTGCAAAGCAAAAATTAGATCAAAAGAAATTTGAGCTAGATCAAGCCTTCAATAATGGAGACTATAAGACTGCTTCCGAGTTACAATATAAGACAATTCCTGAATTACAAAAGCAAATTGAAGATTTCCAACAACAAAATAAGGAAAATCGAATGATTTCCGAT
Source organism: uncultured Acholeplasmatales bacterium (assembly GCA_944324725.1). Taxonomy (GTDB): domain Bacteria; phylum Bacillota_I; class Bacilli_A; order Acholeplasmatales; family Anaeroplasmataceae; genus CALUXS01. Next base: position 7,256 of record CALUXJ010000048.1, on the reverse strand, counting down.
ACTGTTTACGAAAGCGATATTGCTAATGTCGTCTCTAAAACCACTAACATTCCAGTAGCAAAATTAATGCAAGGCGAAAGAGAAAAGATTCTTCATCTTGCTGAAACTTTAAAGAAAAGAGTTATTGGGCAAGATAATGCTGTTGAATTAGTTTCTAATGCAATTTTACGGCAAAGAGCTGGCATCAAGGACGAAAATAAGCCAATCGGATCCTTCCTTTTCCTTGGTCCTACCGGTGTCGGTAAAACTGAATTAGCCAAAACCCTTGCTGAAGCCCTTTTTGATAGTGAGTCACACATTGTTAGATTAGATATGTCTGAGTTTATGGAGCCACATAGCGTCGCCAAATTAATTGGTGCTCCTCCAGGTTATGTAGGTTATGATGAGGGTGGACAATTAACAGAAAAAATAAGACGCAATCCATACTCAATCGTCTTATTCGATGAAATCGAAAAGGCTCATCATGATGTATTTAACATTTTGCTTCAAATACTTGACGATGGACGTCTAACAGATAGTCAAGGTCGTACTGTTGATTTTAAAAACACAATCATCATTATGACTTCTAATTTAGGTAGTGATTTATTGTTAGAGAACAAATCTGAAACTGATGTTATGAATCTCTTAAAACAATACTTTAAACCTGAGTTCTTAAATCGTATTGATGAGATTATTACATTTAAACCACTTAATAAAGATGTTCAATTAAAAATTGTAACTAAATTATTACATGATTTAGATGTTCGCCTACTTGATCAAGAAATTAACATTACATTTACTGATAACTTAAAGAATTGGATTTTAGACCAAAGTTTTGATATAACTTATGGTGCAAGACCAATTAAGAGATTTATTACAAAATATATCGAAACATTTATTGCAACAAAGATTATAAATGGCGATATTAAGCCAAATATTCCTTATGTGTTAGATATCATTCGTAATGAATTGACACTATTAGTTAAATAATAAAAAGCTTTTAAGATTGATTCATATCTTAAAAGCTTTTTTTATATCAAAATAATTATTTAGAGAGGGCATTTTTTTAAATAGCAAAGTTTCCTTCGCTAAAAAGCATGATTTCTTTACCACTTCTAGTTGTTCCAACAATTGTCATATCAGGTGAGCCAAACATAAAATCTACATGCGTATTGCTATAATTAGCACCACGTTTAGCTAGTTCTTCTCTACTCATACTAGTTCCACCCTTAATATTTGATGGATATGCTGCGCCTAAGGCCAAATGGCAGGAAGCATTTTCATCATATAAGGTGTTGTAGAATAAAATATTCATATTGGAAATTGGCGAATTATTACTTATTAAAGCTACCTCACCTAAGTATGAACTTCCTTCATCAAACTCTACTAATGATTTTAGATTATCCTTGCCAATCTTAGCATCATAATTGATAACCTTACCATTTTTGAACTCTAAGTAGAATTGATCGATAATAGACCCCTGATAGTTAAGTGGCTTAGTTGCAACAACCTTACCATTAACTTTTGTCTTATAAGGCATTCCAAAAACTTCCTCAGTAGGTATATTCGGACTAAATCTAACACCTGCATTAGTGTATTCATCGCCACCGGCAAATAAATTATCATCGGCTAAATACACTTCTAAATCTGTACCTATGCTATTCTTGAAATGTAATTTTAACAAATCTAAATCATTTAAAAGGTTGGCGTGTTTACTGATTTCATCACTATGTTTTGTCCAATTTTCTACTGCATTAAATTCTTCCACTCGACAGGCTTTAAAGATAGCTTCCCAAAGCTTATCAATAGCATCTGAATCATTTGGAAATACTTTTTCGGCCCATATTTTTGAACTAACACCAGCTACAACCCATTGACCATCATTATTCATTGTATAATCACTAGCAAATTTTAAAGCTTTAGAAGTTGCCTGACTACGAATTTGTAATTTTTTAGCATCTAATCCTGTCAATGCTTCAACATTTGGTGAAACAAGGGAAATGGCACAATACTTATTATCTACTAGATAATGATTTTTCATTATTAAAAAATCTTCAACCATTTTTAATGTATCTTCTGTTTGATAAACAAAATCGTTGCGGTTATTCATCACATCAACATAATCGCAAATAACTTTTTTAGCCCCAACTTTATATGCTTCCTCAACCACTATTCTAGCAAACTCATATATTTCAACCGGAGCCTTTACTAAAACAACTTGATTTGGCTGAACATTCACACCTTTTCTAACAATTAATTTTGCATATTCACGCAATAAAATTTTATTCATCTTTCTTTTCTTCTTCTAATTTAAATTTTAATTTTCTTTCTGCAAAAGTCTTAATAGCATCAACACTTTCTTCTAGACCAATGTCACTAGTTAAACAAAGATCATAGGTATTGGCCTTACCCCAATCTCTATCACTATAGAAATTGTAGTAATTTCTTCTTTTTTTATCCATTTTAATAATGGTTTCTTTGGCTTTATTTGGATTTACGCCATAATACTTCACAGCTCTTTCAATTTTACGTTCCATTGATGCATGAATAAAAACTGAAACTACATTAGGCATATCACGCAATACATAGTCAGCACAACGACCAATAATTACACAAGACTCCTTTTGGGCAATTGTTCTAATAGCATCAAATTGAGCTAAAAATACCTTTTGCCCCATTGACATATCAAAACCATAGCTTGTTGGCACAATACCACTAAAAAAGCCATCCTTTTTTTCATCGTAATTTTCAAATACAGCTTTAGACATACCGCTTTGTTCACTAGCCTGAGCAAGAAGTTCATTATCATAAAAATTAATGCCTAAGCGCTTCGCTAATTGCCTGCCAATAAAACGACCTCCAGAACCATATTCTCTACTAATTGTTATTACATATTTCATATAGTTTCACCTCTACTTGTATTATAGCATTATTTTTTTAAAAAAATAATACCTATCATTCATTTTCTGCTTTATTATTAAATCTAGCAAAAAACTTGACAATACTTTTGTTGAAAATAACGCAAAACAAGCCAATTATTAAGGCAATTACTCCCAACACAATTGATAAGGTATAGTTGCCTGATCTAATTGAATCTCCTACTAAAACAGAGAAAATTGTAACTGGTGCACGTGCAATTAAATTTACTATTAAAAATTTCCAGGTTTTGACCTTAGTAAATGGGACCAAAAACGCTAAAAAATCCTTAGGTAAACCAGGTATTAATAGTAAGCCAAACATCATTACCAAACATCTATTTTCATCATTTAGCAATTTATACTTTTTACTATCCTTAAGATTAACAAATAAGCCAGCAAAGCCCTTACCAAAGGCTCTAACTAATAATATTACTATCAAACTACCCAACGTTGTCCCGGCTAAGGCTATTAGAATACCTTTAAAAGGACCATACATTAAACCTGCTATCATTTCAAATGGACCATTTGGTAAAACAGCAAAAACAACTTGAAGAATCATAAGCGATAATAAAACTAACCATGCCCAGGAACCAGTTTTATTAAGCATTCCTTGCAGCTCATTTATTATCTTTTCATCTCTTGTAAATAAGCCATAAATATAGTCCCAATAAATAATTATTAAAACTATACAGGCTATAATGAAACTTATAAGTATAGTACTTGTGATAATTAGTCTTTTCTTATCTTGACTACTCATTTTAACTTTATTATCTTTTACTTCATTTTCCATATTGGGCCCTCACTTTCACACTCAATAAGTTCATTGGTATACGGATTTATAAAAGATAAATAATGGCTTTCTAAACACATTATTTCTTTACCAGAGCCATATAATGAATCTCCTATTATCGGATGGCCAAGACTAGCCAAGTGAACTCTTATTTGATGAGTTCGGCCCGTTTCTAATTCAAGCTCTAGTAAACTCTTTTCTTCATTGTACCATATACTGCGATAATGTGTTATTGCATCTTTTCCATTTGGACTAATTATCCGTCTATTACTATCTTCTGAACGAGCGATTTTTTTAGAAATTGTGCCACTACCTACAATTTGACCCTCAACAAGTGCTAGATATTTGCGCTTAATCTTTTGTTTAATTGGTTGTAATAAATTACTACTATATGTATCCTTTGCCACCAATAAAAGACCTTGTGTCTCTCGATCAAGTCTATTCAAAAAGGAAATATGGGCATCTGAACTTAAATGTGCAAGTAAGCGTTGATATAAACTAAATGGTTCGCCTTTAGTAGGAATAGTTAATAGATTAGCCTCCTTATAACAAACAATGTAATGACTATCCTCATAATAAATTTTAATTGGTGTGTAATCTGGTGCCCAATCGCTTACCTCTACATCATCATAAATTATTTTAACAACAGAGTTTACTTTTACTGGTAAATACCATCTTTGTTCTTGTCCATCTACTAGTACTATTGCATTTATATATTTCAATCTTCGATAAAATTTTTTAGTTAGCTTAGTCTTTAAAAATTCACTTAAAGGTAGCTCACTATCTACTATAAATTCTAAAATATTTGTTCTCATATTTTCATAATATCATAAAGATTATGAAAAATTTTTAGTAAACGCTTTCATTTTTTTAAAAAAATGATATAATGAAAAAGATAGGAGATGAACTTATGGCTGATGTAATTGAAGAGGCTAAACGCTGTTTAAAATGTAAAAGACCATTATGTAAAGAAGGGTGCCCTGTAAGTACCCCCATTAATGAAATAATGCAAATGTTTTTAGATGGTAAATTGGATGAGGCTGGCGAAAAATTATTTGCTAATAACCCATTATCTGCAATATGTGCACTTATTTGTCCACATGAAAAAAATTGTACTGGACATTGTGTACTTAATCGTAAAGGAAGTCCAATCAAATTTTATGAGGTAGAAAATTATATTTCTACTTTCTATTTAGAAAAAGCTAGATTGAAAAAGGCTGAACCTAATGGCTTTAATATTGGTATAATTGGGGCTGGCCCAGCTGGTATTACAATTGCCATCATTTTAGCTGAAAAAGGGTTTGATATTACTATTATTGATTCTAAAGATAAAATTGGTGGTGTCTTACGCTATGGAATCCCTGAATTTAGATTACCAAAAGAATTATTGGATAAATTATTAAATCGTATGTATGATTTAAACATTAAATTTAGACCAAATACCTTAATTGGTCCAGGTATCACCATTGATGATATGTTTAGAGATGGTTATGATGCTATATTTATTGGTACTGGTGTATGGAAGCCTAATCGCTTAAAAATCCCTGGTGAATCATTAGGTAACGTTCATTTTGCCATTGATTATTTAAAAAATCCAGATTCATACCAAAATTTAGGTGATAATATAGCCATTATTGGAGCTGGTAACGTAGCAATGGACGTCGCAAGGACAATTCTTCGTAAAACGCATGCTAAGGTTAATGTTATTTTCTTTAGAGGGCGGGAGGAAGTTACTGCCACTGACGAAGAATTGAACTTAGCTATTCTTGATGGTGTTAATATGTGCTATTATCTTAATACCACAAAGATTGAAAAAGATGGTATAATTGTTGAACCTGTCATACAACAAACTGCTGAAGATGGTAGTCTAAATTACATCAACGATACTGCTCATAGCTATAAAATTCCTGCAACATCTATTATTATTGCTATTGGTCAAGGCCCTCAATCCAATATTGTTTCTACTTCTAAGGATATTGATACAAATAAACGTGGCTTGATTCAAACAACTATGAATGGTGAGACTACTCGTGATGGTGTGTTTGCAGCTGGCGATGTAGTTTATGGAGCAAAAACAGTAGTTGAAGCAGTGGCTGTTTCTAAAATGGTTGCTAAAGAAATTGAAGATTATTGTTATAAAAAACGAGCTGAGCAAAAATAATCTTACTTTTATATTTTATTAAATTAATGGCATAGTCTTATTTTACAAATACTATGCCCTTTAGTTTCTTCTTTAAGTTTAATAATATTACTTGATTGATGGATTGATGTCTATATATTATAGGCGTCAATCCTTTTAATTTTGTTGTAATTCTTTAATTATTATAATAATCCATACAATCATATATTGTAATTTTTTAGTTTATATTCCAATTTTAATTTCATAGTAAAAACCCCATAAGTCGTCCTAGTATTTTCTACTAGTACAATCTATGGGGTTAGCCATAATAACAATAATTTTTTAATGAGTTGATTTTTATTTATAATTTTTAACCTAGAGATAAATAATTATCCCTTCTAAAAACAAATTTATTAATGATTGCTTTACGTTCATAAATATGAAAGATTAGCGTAAAGTATTATTAACTTCATAATAAAACTATTATTTGTCGAATTTTTTCAAAATAGCAATTCCTAGCGGATGTGGACCAGTATGGACAGCTATTGTTGAACCAATTTGTTCAAAATCAATATCATAATTTGGAAAAAGCTTTTTAACATCCGCATAAAATTGTTTAGCCTCCTCGATATCATAGCCATAGCCAACTGCTATGCGATAGGTATCTGGGGTTGCTTTTACCTCATCAAGATAAGTTGCAGCAATATTTTTTACTTTAGCTAAACTTCTTAGTCTACTAATTGCTACTCCACTAGAAAAAATTTCTCCCTCTTTTAAAGTAATTATTGGTGAAATCTTTAAAAAGTCACCTATGATAGATGAAACTTTTCCTATTCTTCCTCCATTTTTTAAGTAGGATAATCCTTTGATTGTAAAAAAGATTCTACCCGTACTCAAATGGCTATTAATCGCCGAAACCAATTCATCATATTGATAGCCAGAAGCTTTCAAACGGACCGCTTCTTTAACAACCAGACCTTGCAAAACTGTATTTACAGTTGTATCAATGACCGTTATTTTGCTATCCTTATATTCTTCCTCTAATATTTTTTTAGCATTTAATGCTGAATTATAAGAACCACTAAATTTACTAGTTATACAAAGACAAATAATGTCTAAATTATTTTCTAGAGCTTTTTTAAAAACCTCAACATATTCAGTTACAGGCGGTAAACTAGATTTAGGAAATACGTTAGGATTGTCTACAAGGCTCTGATAAAAATGTCTAACCTCAATATCTACTCCCTCTTTTTTGAAATCCTCATCTATAAATTGAATTTGGAAGGGAACTATTTCAATTCCTAATTCCTTGGCTTTAGCAAAACTAATATCACACGATCCATCACTTATTATTATATAATCACGCATCGTATTCCTCCTCGTATAATATATTTGTATTAATTATTTAATGATGCTAACACATAAACATCTTTTTATATTCAAGCATTGT